>JAFZSS010000222.1 GCA_017619255.1 Muribaculaceae bacterium | reverse complement strand
ATCACGGGCCTGGAATATTTGAACACATCGATGACAAAGGATTTCTACCATATGTTTTATGGCTGCAGTTCTTTGACTAGCCTTGACCTGAGTACTTTCGATACGGGGCAAGTGAGAGATGTGCAAAGCATGTTCGAGCGATGCTCTAACTTAGTGACCATCTATGTTAATAGTGATTGGTATGTTTCTCCAGCGCTCTCTGCTAGCATGAATATTTTCTATCTATGCTGGAGTCTGGTTGGTGGCCAGGGTACGGTTTATGATGATGCCCATCATGATGGCGACTATGCCCATATTGATGGCGGACCGGACAATCCGGGCTACCTCACCGAGAAGCCAACCGGCATGCGCGGTGATGTGAACGGCGACAGCAAGGTGGACATCACCGATGCCACCATGCTCATCAACTACCTGCTTGATAATGATCCCACCGGAATTAATATGGAAAATGCCAACTGTGATCTGGACGGCGGAGTTGACATTAGCGATGCCACCGCATTGATCAACTACCTGCTCGAAGACACTTGGTAATTGCTTAACGATGAAATAAATTAATTGGATGACTTGGCATCCGCGTTGAACTGCACCCCAAAGTTGGACTCAAAACTTTTGGGGTGCAGTTCAGTGTGGATACTGTTTTATTTCTTGTTTTCGTTTTTTCAATTCCCTGTTTTTGTGTATTTTTGTAGCCGAAAAAAGAGTTTCTTGGAATGAAAACGATAGCGGTCATAGTGGCAGGCGGCAGCGGCACACGATTCGGCGCAGAGATGCCCAAGCAGTTCCTTTCGCTGGGCGGCAAGCCCATCCTCATGCGCACGATCGAGGCTTTTGAAAAGGCCTTGGCTGGCGGTGATCACGAGATTATGGTTACCTTGCCGGCCGAACAGTTTGGCGTATGGCATGACCTGTGTGAATGCCACGCCTTTGCCGTGCCACACCGCGTGGTCCCCGGGGGCGAGACCCGCTGGCACAGCGTGAAGAACGCACTCGACAGCATCATCGATCCCGCAATCTTGGATGTCATCGCGGTACACGATGGAGTACGCCCGTTGGCGTCGGTCGAACTGATTCGGCGCACACTGGACACCGCTTGCCGCTGTGGCAGCGCCATCCCTGTTGTCATGCTCAACGACTCAGTCCGCCAGGTCAATGGCGAGGAAAACCAGGCGCTGGACCGTTCCACGCTGCGTGCAGTGCAGACGCCACAGGCATTTGAGGCGCGCTTGCTGCTGGACGCTTATCGTCAACCCTTTGAGCCGGTGTTTACCGACGATGCGTCGGTCGTGGAACGCATGGGCCATGCCGTGACCCTCGTCGAGGGAGAGCCGGCTAATCTCAAGATTACCCGTCCCATGGACTTGGCGCTTGCCGAATACCTGATAAAGAATGCCTGACCTGCGCCATACCGACATACAATACCTGCACGGCGTGGGGCCCAAGCGTGCCGAGTTGCTTAGGAAGGAGCTGAACATCAGTTCCTACTATGACCTGCTGTATTATTTCCCGTTCCGCTACATCGACCGTAGCGTTGTCAATCATGTCAACGAGTTGTGCGGTGATGAAGCAGCGGTTCAACTCAAGGGGCGTTTCCTTACCTTCAACACGGTGGGAGAGGGCCGCAAGCGACGGCTGCAGGCGTTGTTTACCGACGGCACGGGCACCATCGAGGTCGTGTGGTTCAACCGTGTGGCATCTATCCAGAAAACCTATAACACAGGCACACAGTACATCCTCTACGGCAAGCCGTCGCTGTTCAACAACCACCTGAACATCGTTCATCCTGAGGTAGACCTTGCTGACAGCGAAAACATAGCCCAGGGTTTGCAGGGCGTGTACAACCTCACCGAGGTGTTGCGCAACCGCTCGTTTACATCAAGAACGATCCACAAGCTGCTTCTCACCCTGCTGGACACCCCTGGCGTGCAGCACATTCCCGAGACGCTGCCGCCGGAGCTGATGCAGCGTTACCGTCTCATGCCTCTTGCCGAGGCGCTGCGTAACATCCATGTGCCAACCGACCAGCAGGCGTTGCAGCGCGCGCAGTTTCGACTCAAGTTCGAGGAGGTGTTCTTCCTGGAACTCAACATCCTACATTATATTAAAGGCAGTTCGCGTCGCCTGGTGGGGCATGTCTTCAGCCGTGTGGGCGCTTACTTCCACGACTTTTACAATAATATCCTGCAGTTCCCGCTCACCGGGGCGCAGAAACGGGTTATCCGCGAGATGCGGCAGGACATGGGCAGCGGCAAGCAGATGAACCGTCTCCTGCAGGGCGATGTGGGCAGCGGCAAGACGATTGTCGCTTTCATGACAGCCCTGAGAGCGCTTGACAACGGCTATCAGGCCTGCATCATGGCTCCCACCGAGATTCTAGCGGGACAACACCTGGAGACCATTAAACCGCTGGCCGATGCCATCGGCGTGAAGGTGGCGTTGCTCACAGGCTCAACGCGTAAGAAACAGCGCACAGCCATCCACGAAGCATTGATGAGCGGCGAGCTGCAGATACTCATAGGTACACACGCCCTGATCGAGGATACCGTGCAGTTTCACAACTTGGGTCTT
>JAFZSS010000005.1 GCA_017619255.1 Muribaculaceae bacterium | reverse complement strand
CTGAATCTGCTCCTGCAATCTACATTTGGCTACCGGTTGGATTGGGTGACTACCGAGGTCATTTTGCCCGTGGGCATCAGCTTTTACACTTTCCAGGCGCTGAGTTACTCCATCGATGTGTATCACCGCAAAGTTCCTGCTACGCGTGACATTGTTGAATTCTTTGCCTATATCAGCTTCTTCCCGCAGTTAGTGGCAGGTCCCATTGAGCGAGCCACCAACCTGCTGCCGCAGTTCCAACGCGAGCGGTCATTTGACTACTGCAAGGCAGTCGACGGTTTGCGTCAGATGTTGTGGGGCTTCGTCAAGAAGTTGCTTATAGCCGACAATGTTGCTGTTACCGTCAACCTGTACTGGGGCCAATACAAAGATCTCTCGGGGCCCTCGCTCTTGGTGCTGATGGTACTGTTTGCCGTACAGATTTATTGTGACTTCTCGGGCTATAGCGATATCGCCATCGGTTGCGGTCGCTTGTTTGGATTCAACCTGATGCGAAATTTCAAAAACCCGTTCTTCGCTCGCAATATTCCCGAAGTGTGGCGTCGTTGGCACATTTCGCTGATGTCTTGGTTTCGAGATTATGTCTATATTCCGCTAGGCGGTAGCCGCCATGGTCAGGTGCGCATGATTCTTAACCTTATCATTGTGTACGGCTTGAGTGGATTATGGCACGGTGCGAACTGGACTTTTATTTGCTGGGGACTGCTCTATGCCGTGTTGCTTCCTATATATAATGCCTTCGGCGTTAACCAGAAGTATTCCGATGCCGTCATTGGCAGCAGGTTCCTGCCCTCGCTCAAGGAGTTTCTCCAAATGGCGCTGACATTCTTCCTGTTTATCGTCGGTTCGACGATTTTCCGCTCCGAATCATTGACACAGGCTCTCGGTTTTCTCTCCAGGATGTTCACATCATTGTTTGATTTCCGCTCGGCAATTGTTGGCAAGAGTGACTTGATGTTGTGCATTGCCTTCCTGTACTGCGAATGGCTGCAACGTGACAAGCAGCATGCGTTGCAGATTGATGGATACAGGATTTTCCGTCATGCGTCAGCCCGCTATCTGCTGTATGCCCTCCTGTTAATCATCCTGTGTCTCTTCTCTGGGCAGGTACAGACATTCATCTATTTCCAGTTTTAATGAGTGCTATGAGAAAGTTCCTCATCAAAATATCGTACTCATTGTTGCCACTGTGGTTGCTGGCTGTTGCTGCTGTCACCTATTTTTCGCTGTGCATCGTCCCAAAAGCCAGCGGCGACATAGGGCGATTGGTCATCATCCCCTTCGGCCATGAATACGACAGTACATTGGCACGGAATTATATACCCCAGACGCTGTTTACCACCATCGATGACATGACTCTGCTCAAACAATGCCGCGCTGATGTCATTACCGTGGGTGACTCCTTTTCGGAGCGTGGTCGTGAAGGTTATCAGAACTATCTGGCTCAGTATGGTTTAAAGGTGGTGAACTGCGAGCGGCATCTGTTTTTCAATCCCATTACCTTTGCCTATGAAATTATGAACTTGGGCCTCATAGACAGCATTAATACCCCCGTTCTCATAGTCGAGTGTGGCGAGCGCGGCGTTGATGAGTTCATGTATGGTTTTGAGCCCAAATCATCGTTGCACATGATGCGTGCTGACAAGAAAAAGCTCACTTCAAAGACACCTAACCAGTGGTCGCTTTCCCGCCTAAAGGATTATTTCGTTTATCGCTCTGGCTTCGCCGAGTCGCCAATCCATGACATGAAGCTTGACGGGAACTTTTTCTCTTACAAGGGTGATGAGCGCCACCTGTATATCTATCGCGATGACGTCATGCTTATGGGCATCCCTAAGCATCATGAACTTATCATCAAGCAGACCTGGCAATCCCTGCTCGACAAGGCCGCTGAAAAAGGCATCAACTTGTTGTTTGTGGTGCCTGTCGACAAGTACGACTTGTATCAGGATCACATCGTAGACAATCCTTATCCCCGCAAGGTCGTCAATGAGGATATCAAACGGATTTTCAATGACGACCCGCACATTCTGATAACCCGTGACTACCTGCAACCCCTCGTGGAACAGGGAGAAAAAGACATTTTCCTTTTTAACGACACCCACTGGTCCTACAAAGCGGCCCAGGTCGTTGCCGAGGAAATTTACCGTCGCTTGGACGGGACTAACAAGAACACAGGACTGGAATAACTACAAGTAGGTAAAGACAAGATGGACAAAACAGCACACATCCTGAGTGTGTGTTGTTAATAACTTTTTTTTGCGGAATTGTAAAAAATGGAGTAATTTTACACTCTTGAATTTTCAGAAGGTAAAAGGAGAAATACATCACTATGATACCGTTCGTTCATCTTCATGTACACTCACAATACTCCATCCTTGATGGACAGGCTCCAGTCAAGGCGCTCGTCGATAAAGCCATTGCTGACGGCATGCGCGGCATGGCCATCACCGACCATGGCAACATGTTCGGCATCAAGGAGTTCCATGACTATGTGTCCAAGATCAACAAGAAACGCGGAGAAGGCGAGGAGAAATTCAAGCCTATCTTTGGCTGCGAGGTCTATGTCGCCAATAATTCACGCTTCGACCAGTTCGACAAGAATGATAAGGGCCGTCACCTGATTCTGC
Organism: Muribaculaceae bacterium; assembly: GCA_017619255.1. Taxonomy (GTDB): domain Bacteria; phylum Bacteroidota; class Bacteroidia; order Bacteroidales; family Muribaculaceae; genus Sodaliphilus. The sequence goes on along the minus strand of JAFZSS010000005.1, from coordinate 4,353 downwards.
TGGCCAAGAACTTGAAGGGTTACAAGAACCTTATCAAGATTGTGTCCCATGGTTGGACCGAGGGCTTCTACTGGCATCCTCGCACCGACCACAGCGAGCTGGAAAAATACCACGAGGGCATCATCTGCTGCTCGGCCTGTCTGGGCGGTGAGGTGCCACAACTGATCATGAACGGCCAGATGAACCAGGCGCGCGAGACCATACAGTGGTTCAAGAGCGTCTTCGGCGAGGACTATTACCTGGAACTGCAACGGCACAAAGCCACCGTGGCGCATGCCAACCACGAGACTTATGAGAAACAGTGTCTGGTCAACGACGCGTTGATTCAGTTCGCCCGCGAACTGGACATCAAGCTCATCTGCACTAACGATTCCCACTTTGTCAACGAACAGGATGCCGATGCCCATGAGCGCCTCATCTGCGTTTCCACGGGAAAGACGCTTGCCGATGAGAATGTGATGCTCTACAGCAAGCAGGAGTGGTTCAAGACCCAAGAGGAGATGAATCAGGTGTTCGCCGACATTCCTGAGGCCCTGCAGAACACCAACGAGATTCTGGACAAGGTGGAGATTTATAGCATCAATCATGCACCCATCCTTCCCGATTTCCCACTGCCCGACGGTTTTGACAACGAGGACGACTACCTGCGCTATCTCGTCTATGAGGGAGCAAAGGAGCGTTGGCCCGAACTGGACGAGGAGCACCGCGAGCGCTTGGACTTTGAGCTGGAAACCATCAAGAACATGGGTTTCCCGGGATACTTCCTCATCGTGCAGGACTACATCCGCATGGCACCCAAACTTGGCTGCTCTGTGGGACCGGGACGCGGTTCGGCGGCAGGATCTGCTGTGGCCTATTGCCTGGGCATCACCAAGATTGACCCATTGAAATATGACCTGCTGTTCGAGCGATTCCTCAACCCGGACCGCATCTCGCTGCCTGATATCGACACCGACTTTGATGACGATGGCCGTGCCGCTGTGCTGAACTATGTGACAGAAAAGTATGGCGCCGAGAAGGTGGCTCATATCGTCACCTACGGAACGATGGCAGCCAAGAGCGCTATCAAAGATGTGGCACGGGTCGAGGACCTGACCATCGCCGAGAGCAACCGCCTGGCCAAGTTCATCCCGTCTAGCCCTAACGACATGCCTGAGAAAGAACCGGGGAAGAAGTACAAAATCACGGTAAAAAACTGCCTGGAGTGCTTCCCGGAGTTCCGCCATGAGTTGGATAACAAAGATCCCAGAGTAGGCGAGACCATACGATTTGCCGAGCAACTGGAGGGCAGCATCCGCAGCACTGGCGTGCATGCCTGCGGCGTGATTATCGGTCGCGACGACATCACCGACTGGGTACCTGTGAGCACTGCCAACGACAGCGACGGCGAGCGCATCATTGTCACACAGTACGAGGGCGGCGTGATTGAGGATACCGGCTTGATCAAGATGGACTTCCTTGGGCTGAAGAATCTCTCGATCATCAAAGAGGCCATAGCTAATATCAAACTCAATCATGGGGTTGATATTGATATCGAGAAAATTCCGATCGACGATCCCAAGACCTATGAGCTGTATTGTAAGGGACAGACGGCGGGGACTTTCCAGTTTGAGTCGGCGGGCATGCAGAAGTACCTCATCGAGTTGCACCCCACTTGCTTCGAGGACCTGATTGCGATGAACGCGCTCTACCGTCCAGGCCCTATGAGCTACATCCCGCAGTTCATCAACCGCAAACACGGTGTGGAGCCCATTGAGTATGACATCCCGTGCATGGAGAAATACCTGAAGGAGACCTACGGCATCACAGTCTATCAGGAACAGGTGATGCTGCTGTCACGCCAACTGGCAGACTTCACGCGTGGACAGAGTGACACGCTGCGTAAGGCTATGGGTAAGAAGCAGATCGACAAGATGACCGAGCTCGAGGCACTGTTCTATGAGGGCGGCGAGAAAAACGGTTATGACAAGAAGGTGCTGCACAAGATCTGGGAAGACTGGAAGAGATTCGCGGAATATGCGTTCAACAAGTCACACGCGACCTGCTATAGCTGGGTCGCCTACCAGACTGCCTATCTCAAGGCCAACTATCCGAGTGAATACATGGCTGCCGTGTTGAGCAGCAACCTCAACGATGTGGACAAGCTTTCCAAATACATGGACGAGTGCCGCGCAATGGGCATTGAGGTGTTGGGACCCAATATTAACGAGAGTTACAAGAATTTCAGCGCTACCAAAGATGGACGCATACGCTTCGGTCTAGCCGGCATTAAGGGCGTGGGCGTGGGATGCGTGGATTCCATCATCGAGCAACGCGAAAAGGATGGACCGTTCAAGGATATCTTCGACTTTGTGCAGCGCATCGACCAACGCACATGCAACCGCAAGGCGCTGGAGTCGATGGCGCTGGCAGGCACATTTGACGACTTCAAAGAAATCAAGCGCGAAGACTTCTTCGAGGTTAACGCACGCAACGAGTCGTTTAGCGAGATTCTGATGCGCTTCGGCAGCCGTTATCAGGCCAGTGTGCAAGAGATGCAGAACTCGCTGTTTGGCGCTATTGGTGGGGTAGAGGTGGCAACACCGGCCATCCCCAATGCCGAGCCCTGGTCTGAGCTGGAACGCCTTAACCGTGAACGGGAACTGGTGGGTATGTACCTGTCAGCACACCCCTTGGACCCCTATTACATGGAGGTGACTTACGGCTGCAACACGCCGCTTGCCGAGGTCAAGAACCGGGCAGACCAGTTGGACAAGGAACTGATACTGGGAGGACTCGTGGTGGATTTCCAGACGCGCATGGGTAAAAAAGGGGAGTTCGGCATCATGAAAATCGAGGACTACACGGGATCTTTCGAGTTCATGCTCTTTGGCAATAAATTTGTCGAATATCGTAATTATGGAGTTCCAGGCTACGCTATCGTTGTGCGCGGTGCCTATGAAAAAGGCTACGGCGACAATGTGCGGTTTAACATGCGCTCGATCGACCTGTTGGAGAACCTCAAGGGGAAAATGGTGAAAAACCTGGTGATCTCGTTGCGTGACAACGATTTGAACAGTGTGGACTTCTTGCGTACACACATGGGAGTAAAGGGCGATAACTGCTGCGAACTGTATTTCAAAATGAAGGATCAGGTGAGCGGCAATTATGTCATGTTGCGTTCACGCAAACCGATCGCTGTGGATAAGCAGCTGATGGAGGGCCTGCGGGAAGCGGGTATCAAATACAAAATCAATGCCCGCGTGTGATTTTTATGGCGATAAAATGCTGTTTGGCATTCTTTTTGCAAGACAATAATTATCATAAACATAAACTGTAATCGATAGATAACAATGGCACTAGAAATTAACGACGCTAATTACAAGAGTTTACTGGAATCGGGCAAGCCCGTAGTGATTGACTTTTGGGCTCCCTGGTGTGGCCCCTGCCGCAGCATTGCACCAATCATTGAGGAACTTGCAGCGGCATACGAGGACCGTGCCATCATCGGCAAGTATAATGTTGATGACGGTTTTGATCTGAGTTCAGATTATGGCATCCGCAACATTCCCACGCTGCTTTTCTTTGACAAGGAAGGCAACATGGTGGACAAACATGTGGGTACTATTACTCACGACGCTCTGGCTGCCAAACTCGACGCACTGCTCTGATTCCATACTGGATGATGCCCCTGTGCGGCAGGCTTTTACAAGAAGCCTGCTCTTTTGGGATATATCCACCCTAGAGTGAAACACCCTACACACTCAACAATAAATAACAGAAATTCATGAAAAAGATCGGAGTTTTGTTGCTCGCTGTCGCTTGCATGATGACAGGACTCGAAGCCAACGCACAAAAGGACAAGCGCCCCATGTCCTATAATTATCAGCGAGGCTATGAGGCCTTTGAATCTGACGACTATGATGAAGCCTATGAGTATCTTACTAAAGAACTTCAGGACAACCCCAAGAATGGCTATGCTCACACCTTGATGTCCGCAATACATTATACCAATGATGATTACGGCAAAGCCTTGAGCTCAGCTGAGTCGGCACTGAAGTATCTGCCTAAAAAGGATGCTGAGTATCAGTGTATGGCGTATGTTGCCAAAGCCGGTGTGTTATTGCAACTTGAGGACACTACAAAGGCGTTGTCAACCTTAGCCACCGGAATTAAGAATTACCCCGACCAAAGGCTTCTTTATCAGAGGCGCGCACAAATCTATTATGAGTTGAACCAGTACGACTTGTCTGATACTGACTATCGCAAAATAGTTGAGTTAGAGCCAGGCGAGACGATTGGATACATGGGACTGGGTCGCAATGCCAATGCGCAACAGCGTTGGGAGGACGCTATCAAGCAGTTTGACTATGT
>JAFZSS010000221.1 GCA_017619255.1 Muribaculaceae bacterium | reverse complement strand
GCAGAAATCGTTAGAGAGATCGCTCAATCCACCGGAATCGACAAAGCATCGGTTCTCGAAACTGTAGAGAAGTTCATGGACGCTGTAAAGGACTCACTGGCCAATGGTGAGAATGTTTATCTGCGTGGTTTCGGCAGCTTCATCGTGAAGACCCGTTCGCAGAAGACCGCCCGCAACATCAGCAAGAATACTGTTATCATTATCCCCGAGCACAAGATCCCGGCATTCAAGCCCGCCAAGGTGTTCATGGAGCAGGTGAAGTAATTGCTGACGCATCCTAGTCCATATATCACATTATATATAACTAACATTTACGACTATGCCAAACGGAAAGAAACGTAAAGGCCACAAGATGGCAACGCACAAGCGTAAAAAAAGACTGCGCAAGAACCGTCATAAAAACAAGAAGTAATCGCGTAGTCAATCTATGACGACTGTGAAATAGCGGGAACAAACGAATTGGCACGCACGACAGGACATAGTACAGCATCAGATTCAATCTCTGCGTCATGGCCCTGTCACGCCAATTGGTTTGTTCCTGACTTGTTGAAAAGGCCAGCCTCCTCATCTCTCCGCTCTCCTGCTCTCCCGCCACAAGGAGGCCCCGCCACCGCCCCTAACCCTCGCACCACTGCCAGCCTCGTGTCCAGCGGGACACACACCAGGGCAGCAGTATCAGTGCCATATATTGTTATCGATTCATAATAGTATATACTAACTTTTATTTAATGTATTTCAACCACACCTTCTGCGATGAGAAGTGAACTAGTAGTTGATGTTACGCCCAAGGACATGACGACAGCGCTGCTCGAAGACGGCCGTCTCGTGTCATTGCAACGGGAGACGCGAGACGCCTCCTATGCCGTGGGCAACCTCTACCTTGCCAAGGTGAAGAAGTTGATGCCTGGACTGAACGCTGCGTTTGTCAATGTGGGTCATTCCAAGGACGCATTCCTTCATTACCTTGATTTGGGTTCACAATTCAACACTTTTTCTCAATACATCAAGACGGTACGAGAACATCCCAACAAGCGGCCCACAAGCATCAGCAAGGTCAAGAACCAGCCCGAGACCAATAAGCACGGCACAGTGAGTGATGTGCTTACCCAGGGGCAAGAGCTGCTGGTGCAGATTGCTAAAGAACCCATCTCGACCAAAGGTCCCCGCCTGACCACCGAAATCACCTTCACGGGACGATTCATGGTGCTCACTCCGTTTAACGACCGCATTTCGGTCTCCCAAAAGATCAAGGACCACGCCGAGAAGACCCGCCTGCGCCGACTCATTGAGAGCATGAAGCCCAAGAACTTCGGCATCATTGTTCGCACATCGGCCGAGAACAAAAAAGCCGCTGAGCTTAACGCTGAGCTTAAGATACTGCTCAAAGCATGGGATGACGCCATCGCCAAGATTCAACATGCCACAGCCCCCTCGCTCGTGTATGAGGAGGAGAGTCGTGCCGTCGGTGAGATCCGGGATATCTTCAATCCCGAGTTTGAGAGCATCCAGGTCAATAATGCCGAAGTGTATGACCAGATCCATGACTATGTGAACCTAATCGCCCCCGATCGCAGTGATATCGTCAAATTATACAGCGACGACATGCCCATCTTTGACAAGTTCGGCATCACCAAACAGATCAAGTCGTCGTTCGGCAAGACGGTATCCTTCAAATCGGGCGCATACATAATCGTAGAAAGCACCGAAGCCCTTCATGTGATTGATGTAAACTCAGGCAACCGTTCCCGCACAAGCACCGACCAAGAGAGCAATGCACTGAATGTGAACCTGCTCGCCGCCGACGAGATAGCAAGGCAACT
>JAFZSS010000220.1 GCA_017619255.1 Muribaculaceae bacterium | reverse complement strand
CGTCATTCTCCTTGCGGGCGCGCTCGATGAGCGACTTGTGACCCTCGTGCAGGGCACCCATCGTGGGCACCAGACCTACCGACTTACCTGCCTGGCGAAAAGCCTGAACGGCCTCGCGCAACTCATTGACCTTGTTGATAATCTTCATTCTTTTCTAATAAATAGATGTATAATCAAACTGCAAAATTAGTGCAAGGTGAACACAAAAGCAAGCAAAAAGCGATTTTTTGTGTTGTGGCCTGATTTCACCTAGCAAATAGCGTGCCAATTTAGTCATGACACATTCGATAGAAGAGAATGGGCGGCCCTCTTCGAGGCCCGATTCCCTAGATGCCTCATATCCCCACGCCACACAGACCTGCCGGCCTGTGCGCCGTGGGGTTACCTCAATTCAAGGCCGTTGGCCTTGTGCAGACCTACGGCCTGCTTCGTCACCCTCGCTCGGATGGGGTCGCCGTCGGCGACATTGATATCCAGCACATTACCGGCAGTGCCGCCACTCCCCATCGCTGTGCTCGGGGTCGTTCCGGTACTGCCGGTTACTCATATGGCCGCCCGTTAGGCGTCGGAGTTCTCAGAGTTCTCGGGGTGCGGCCACGCCAAGGCGAGGCCCTACAGGGCGGATGCCATCACTCGCCCACCAATTGATCGCCCTGACGGGCGAGACATCAAAAAAAATATTATTTTGATTTCTTGCGAGCCCTTGCGAGCAATCAAAATATCTTAGCGGCGAGGCCCTACCTGCAAAAACAGGCGGCCCGTGTCGGGTCGCCCGTTTTATCGAAGGCGGATGCTAATTTCTCACTCCTAACTCACTCGTTGGGCCATGTGCCGTTGAGCAGGTAGTTGATGAGTGTGGTGGCGTCGCTGATGTCCACACCGCCTGTCAGGTCACAGTTGGCGCCCTCCATGTTGATGCCGGTGGCATCGCCGTTGAGCAGGTAGTTGATCAGTGTGGTGGCATCGCTGATATCGACTGTGCCGTCATCATTGACATCGCCTCTAGGGCCGCCATGCTTGGTCAGGCGCCATACGGTGATGTGTCCGCCGGGATAGTACTGGTAGATGATGACATTGCGCTGATTCTCGACCTCGGCATTGAGCCAGTTGTTGGTGAAGTCGTTGGCGTTGGCAGTGGCGGCCTGTGGCACGCTGACCAGGGGTTCGGCAGCATTCATCTCGGCCACGGCAAAGCCGTCACGGTAATTGTCGAGGGTGGGGTAGACCACGAGCTCCTTGCCGTCCCACACGAAGGGGAAGGCGCCATTGCAGGCACCCTTGTTAGGCAGGGAGAAGGAGGAGCCGACGAAGCCTTCGCCATCGAAAGTCATCTTCACGGGCGGGCTGTTGCGTGTGACATACAGCACTGCAGGCTCGCCGTTCAGGTCGTTATAGTAATTGAGCACGGTGGTGTTGCTGGTGGTAACGCCGTCACAGTTAGCCAGATAGGTGTTGTCGGTGTCCAACTCGCCGCCGCTGATGGCGATGCGGCTGATGTTCGTGCCGCTGGTAGCGCCCACGACATAGAGTTCGCCGTCTTCCAACATGTTGCCGCGCGCAAAGCCGATGTTGTCGCTGCGACCGAAACCGATGACGCTCGCGGGCAGGGTATAGGTGTTCATCTCTTCGGTGGCGGGGTTGACAACCTTGATTACGGGATTGCCGGTCCAGGCATTGGGGAAGTGGGCGTCGCTCACTACCAGGTTGCCTGCCTCGTCACGGGAGAGACCGCAGTTCGCGCCGCCTTCCAGTGCCACTCCGGTCAGGCCGGTGCGACCCACCTCATAGATGGTGCTAGTGCTCTTGTCGTTGATGTAGAACTTGCCGTTCATGCCGAAGCCCTGACGCACATCTCCAGTCGAGGAGAAGAAGCCCAGATTGGGGAGCTCCCACACCTTCTCGATGCTGTAGCTGATCTCGGTGGACGGCCCGGGAGTATCGCCCAGGATGGCCGGCTCGCTCTCGTTGCCATAGCCGTCGATGTTGCACACGGCATACCAGTAGTCGCCTCGGTAGGCGCTGGGCAGCGTGTATTGGGGTTTGTAGGTGATGGCTATCAGGTAGTCGCTCTTGATGCCGTCAAAGGCAGTGCTCATCGCCTGCTCGACGGTGATGTCGCTGGGCACGGCATAGACCGAATACTTCACCAGCGTGCCTTCTCGCTGAGCCCACTCCAGGGTGTTGCCGTTCATCTCCAGATTGGCGGGGGCGTCATAGCCCGGCGCGGTCTTCCAGGTCACGGCGGGTATCAAGGCTGGGTGCTGGAACATGTTGTTGAACAGGTAGTTACCGAGTCCTCCCACACCGCCGTTGTTGCCGTTGATGTTCTTGGCGCTGTAGAGCACCGCACCCGGTGCGTCGTTCTCGGTGTATTGGCGGGAATAGCTGATCTGTTGGGCGATTTCGGCCCAGCTACTTGTCGTGTTGTTGCTCCCTTCGGCGAGGAACGAGATGCTGTGGCTGGCGTAGTGGTGGCGGCCGTAATGGTTGGCGATATAGCTCCACCATTTGGTCAGGGGACCGAAGGGGTTGGTCGAGTGGTTGGTCTTCCAGTAGAGCTGCGGCGAGATGTAGTCGATGGTTCCTTGCTCGAGCCATGCCAGCGGGTCACTGAAGATGCCGTTGTATTGCCAGTCGCTGCCAGTGGGACAAGGCGTTACATCATGGAGCCCCGCCGAGGTGGCGGCGGTGCCGGCTACACCCGCGGGGCTGATGCCGAAGCGCACTTCGGGCTTCACATCCTGAATCATGTTATACACATCCCTCACCATCATGTTCACATTGTTGCGGCGCCAGTCGGCAAAGGTCATGTCCACGCCGGAGTCGTTCCACAGGTTGTAGTCCGCGGCGCTGCTGTTGGCAGGGATACCACTGGGATAGAAATAGTCGTCAAAGACGACGCCGTCCACATCATACTTGGTGATGATTTCCCTGATGACATTGACGATGCGCTCGCGCGTGGCGGGAAGGCCAGGGTTGAGGATGGTCGTCGTCGTGCTGCCGCTGGTGTAGGACAGCAGCATGCCAGCATTAATCAGCGCCTGATCCTGAGGCGTGTTCCAATTGGTGCCTGTGCTCCAGCGGTAGGGGTTGACCCAAGCGTGGCACTGGATGCCGCGGGCGTGGCATTGCTCGACGGCATACTGCAGCGGGTCATAGCCGGGGTCCTTGCCGCGCGTGCCGGTCAGGTAGCTGGACCAGGGCTCGTAGCTGGACTGGTAGAAGGCGTCACACATCGTGCGCACCTGCAGGAAGATGGCGTTGATGTTCTGGGCCTGGAGGTTGTCCAGATAGGCGTTAAGTTCATTCTTCTGCGCCGAGGGATTGTTGACCGAGGTGGGCCAGTCGATGCGATAGACGGTGGCAATCCATGCGGCGCGCATCTCGCGCTTGAGCGCTTCATCGGCGTTGGCGCCGATACCGGCTGCTACGGCTAAGGCGATGAACAGCAGGAGGATACGGTTTGTTATCTTCATAGAGCGTAAATATTGAGAGGTTGAAAAAATTTTGTTTTGGTTATTAGCCACAAAGATACAGCTTTTCCCAAAACAAAATTCTATCTTTCTCAATTTTTTTAAGGTGGCAGGGCTCGGAGGGGCGGCCACGCCAAGGCGAGGCCCTACGGGGGCGGCTGCCCTCACCTGCCCTCATCAATTGATCGGCCTACGGCTGAGACATCAAAAAAGAATATTATTTTGATTTCTTGCGAGCCCTTGCGAGCAATCCATTAACCGTGCGGCCACGCCAAGGCGAGGTCCTACGAGGGCGGCAGCCATCACTCGTCCATCAATTGATCGCCCTGACGGGCGAGACATCAAAATATTTTATCGGCTTCGTGGCTTAGCGTAAGAGTTGTATATGGTTTTTGTTGCGGTAAATTTGTTCTTTATGGAAAAATGTATTATCTTTGCACAAAACTATCAACGATGTCGCGCGAACAGATTATAGAGAAAAACAAGAGTCTTTTCTGGTACATCCCTGATGACAAAAAGCAGGATATCAGTGACGCTTTGCTGGTTGAGACGGTGCTCAATCATGGCACACTCGAGAACTATCGCGAGCTGATTGACGCCCTGGGTGGTGAGCGCGTGGCACAAATCTTTTTCTCGGCTACAGGCCGTCAGAAGGGCAATTATTACCCCGAGATTTACCATTTCTTTTCTCTGGTGCTGAAGAAGTATGACAAAGCACAAGGAAATATTGAATCCTAATCAGACGGAGCTCCTCCAGCTCATGTCTCTTTTCAGGCGTGAGTATTACTTGGTGGGAGGTACGGCCATTGCTTTGTATCTCGGGCACCGCCGATCGGTTGATTTTGACTTGTTCAAGGCAGCTCCCATCAATCACAAGAAAAACCTGGATAGAATCGCTGGTTCTGGCTTCTCTCATGTGGTGACGCGCAGGGTCGAGGAGCAGATGAATCTTATTGTTAACGATGTGAAAGTCACCTTTTTCCAGTATCCTTTCCCTGTCGTACCTTCCGAGCGATTCGAAACCTATTTCAGGATGCCGTCGCTCCTGCAATTGGCGGCGATGAAAGCCTATGCTCTCGGGAGGAGGTCTAAATGGAAAGACTATGTTGACCTCTACTTCTTGCTCACTCAAAATTTCACTATCACAGAGATCTCTGATTGTGCTGCAGGTCTGTTCGGTGAATTATACTCCGAGAAACTATTCCGTTCGCAACTGTGCTATTTCGAGGATATAGATTACAGCGAACAGGTCGATTACATGATACCCAATCCTCCTGCTGATCAGGACATTATGGTGGCGTTGACTGATATCGCTGTGCAAGGCGTGGACTAAATCACACACCATTTTTCGCGAATTGGTCTCACGCTAAGTCGCTAAGTTTTTTTTGGCATCCGCATTCGGGCTGTCGGCGAATTATGCGAATTTATCGAATGGGTTGCCACGCCAAGGCGAGGCCCTACGAGCGCGGCAGCCATCACTGGCCTCACCAATTG
>JAFZSS010000219.1 GCA_017619255.1 Muribaculaceae bacterium | reverse complement strand
TTACAGCGACGACATGCCGATTTTTGACAAGTTCGGCATCACCAAGCAGATCAAGTCGTCGTTTGTCAAGACGGTATCCTTCAAATCGGGCGCATACATAATCGTAGAAAGCACAGAAGCCCTTCATGTGATTGATGTAAACTCAGGCAACCGTTCCCGCACAAGCACCGACCAAGAGAGCAATGCGCTGAATGTGAACCTGCTCGCCGCCGACGAGATAGCCAGGCAACTGCGCCTGCGCGACATGGGCGGCATCATCGTGATCGACTTCATCGACATGGCGAAATCGGAACACCGCCAGGAGCTGTATCAGCATATGCGTGAGGTGATGCAAAAGGACCGTGCACGGCACAACATCCTGCCGTTGAGCAAATTCGGACTCATGCAGATCACGCGTCAACGCGTCCGTCCAGCCCTTGACATCGCCACCGCCGAGACCTGCCCCTCCTGTGGAGGCACCGGCGAAGTCCAGCCTTCGCTGCTTTTTACCGACAAGTTGAAAGACAAGATTGATTACCTTGTCAACACGCTGAAAGTGAGCAACTTCATTATGTATGTCCATCCATTTGTTGACGCCTATCTCAAGAAAGGCCTCATGAGTGAATACTGGAAATGGAGAAGGGAATTCAAACGCAAATTCCGCATCCAGCCGGACCAATCCCTCAATTACCTGGAGTATAAAGTCTTTGACAAAGACCGCAATGAGATAGACCTCAAAGAAGAAAAAGACACCAGCAGCAGCGAAACATCCAAAAAAGAACGACGCTCCAAGCATCGCGCTGCCAATGCAGACGACGACAGCCAGCAATCATGACGCATGGTGACAAAAACGAGGCCGTCCGGGGAATCCCGGGCGGTCTTGATTTTGTTTATCCCCGTCCTTTACACTACACACACCAGAAAGCCGTTCCATTCTACACGCATCAGTGATGTTGAAATGAATAATGCAAAAGATAAGCTACTTTTTAAAATCCGCAAAAGAAGCGGAGGGAAATACGACAAAAATTACCGAGAAAGCGTATTGGACGATTTCCGGTAATATACTTAAGGGCAAAAAAACAGACGCTAAAGCGCGAGGTACGGGGCAAAATGCCTTAACTTCATCGCAGTCGTCTGTTTCAGGTGACTAAGTTAAGGAATTAATTCATACCTCGCAAGAAAATGATAAAAAATAGCTTGGAATTGGTAGCAATAAAACATGGTCGAGGCCCCATATCAACGGGAGCGCTGCAATGATGATAACTCGTTTGCGTTAAATTATGTAAACCCGTGTCGTTTTTCATATTTATAAATTAAATTTGCGGTGTAATATAGAAACAACTTAATTAATCCTTTAAACCAATAAAATCAAAACATGGCAACAAAAAAAACAAAACCTGCTGTGAAAAAAGAAACAAAGTGTAAGAAAACCAACTGCAAGCCCAATCCGCTGGGCGCAAAGACCAAGAGCTACATCGCAATGGAAGACCGCTTCGGCGCTCACAACTACCATCCCCTGCCCGTAGTATTGAAAAAAGGCAAGGGCATTTATGTATGGGATGTTGAGGGCAAGAAGTACTTTGACTTCCTCTCGGCTTACTCTGCAGTTAACCAGGGCCATTGCCATCCCCGCATCGTGAAGGCGCTGAAGGACCAGACCAACCAGCTGTGCCTCACCTCGCGTGCTTTCTACAACGAGGCCTTCTGCGAATATGAGAAGTTTATGCACTCCTACTTTGGCTACGACAAGGTGCTTCCCATGAACACCGGTGCCGAGGGCGTCGAGACCGCGTTGAAGCTCGCCCGCCGCTGGGGTGTTGCCAAGAAGGGCATCGCTAACGACAAGGTGAAGATCATCTGCTGTGAGGGCAACTTCCACGGCCGCACCGTGACCGTCATCACCATGAGTGACGACCCCAGCAGCTATGCCGACTACGGTCCCCTGACCCCCGGTTTCATCCGCATCCCCTATAATGATCCCAAGGCGCTCGAGAAAGCGCTCGAGAAATACGGCAAGGAAGTGGCTGCCTTCATCGCTGAGCCCATCCAGGGTGAGGCAGGCGTGTTCGTTCCCGACGACGGCTACCTGAAGAAATGCTTCGACCTGTGCCACAAGCACAATGTGCTGTTTATCGCCGACGAGGTGCAGACCGGTATCGCCCGTACGGGTAAGATGCTCTGCAGCCAGCACGACGGCATCCGTCCCGACATCGTGATCCTGGGCAAGGCCCTGGGTGGTGGTGTGCTGCCCGTATCGGCTTGCTTGGCCGACGACGACATCATGCTCAATGTGAAGCCCGGCGAGCACGGCTCAACCTTTGGCGGTTTCCCCCTTGCAGCCCGCGTTGCTGTTGAGGCCCTGAAGGTGGTGAAGGACGAGAAGCTCGTTCAGAATGCCGAGAAGATGGGTAAAATCTTCCGCAAGGAAATTGAAAAAATCAACTCGCCGTTCATCGTTCAGGTGCGTGGCCGCGGTCTGTTGAACGCCATCGTCACCAAACCTGTTGAGGGCAAGACCGCTTGGGACATCTGCCTCAAGCTGCGTGACAACGGTCTGCTCGCCAAGCCGACCCACGACCACATCATCCGCTTCGCTCCTCCCTTGTGCATCAACAAGGAGGAACTCATGGAGGCCATCGCCATCATCAAGAAGACCTTTGAGCAGATGTTCGGTGAATATATTCAAGTATTGCAAGCCTAATGACTTGCAATACTTGAAGTTTAGAGTTTAGGGTTTAAAGACCTTGCTCTT
>JAFZSS010000004.1 GCA_017619255.1 Muribaculaceae bacterium | reverse complement strand
GGGTGATGCCGGCCACGGGAATGAGCGGGCACACATCGGTGGCACCCATGCGGGGGTGAGCCCCATGGTGACCGCGCATGTCGATGAGTTGACCAGCTTTGCCGACGGCCTGGAAAGCAGCCTCGAGAACTGCATCAGGTTCGCCCACAAAGGTTACGACAGTCCTGTTGGTGGCCTCTCCCGGGTCCACATCGAGCAGTTTTACGCCCTTCACTTTCTCAATCTCATCGGTGATTTGTTTGATAATGGCCATATTGCGTCCCTCACTGAAGTTAGGCACGCATTCCACGATTTTCTTCTCCATACTCATTTGATAATCAGTAGTTTTAGTTGTTGTTTTAGGTTTAATGGTTAATTTTTCTCCAAAATTACTGCTTTCCTCCCGACTGCACAAGTTTTTTCCTCCCTACTTGTGCGTTTTTAATGTTTTATAAACATTAAACCTTGAAATCGGCTCTAATACTATGACAGCACGACCGAAGGAGAACGGCCGTGCTGTCGGGTATCTTTGACAAAGATTCTTATACTATTTCTCGTGAAGCCACAGGGCGTTGATCTTGCTGCGGATGGCGTGGATATTGCCCACGGTAATGGCACCCATGATGAGCAGTCCCACGAGGATGGCGACCCAGACGCTGGAGCCGTTGACGCCGAAGGCACGGATCATGTCCATATAGGCGAGGCGTCCGATAAGCATCAGAACGATGGCAAGTACCAGCACCACCGCGTTAAGCACGACCACGAGCGTGATGTAGTGGCGGGAGACTTGAGCGGGTGAGTAGCCCAGCAGCAGCAGGTCTTGGAGCTTGCGGGTGTTTTTCTGCAGCAGCAGGTAGATGCTGAGCATGAGCACAAAGAAAGACAACAGGCTGATGAGGATGCCCACGGCGATGACGATGCCGCTGATGACGGTAAGGAAATAGTTCGCCTTGCTTGACGACATCTTGTCACCAGCGATCTCATAGCGATGCTCTTCCATGTACTTCTCGATCTTGATGTCGCCGGGGCTGTTCACCTCGATGATGAGACGCTGCGGCAACTGGGGCTCACCCGAGCCGTAGCGCTTGTTGGCCCACTCCATGAACTCTTGGGGCACGATGACGGTGTTCAAGCGGTTAGAGAAGCCCACGATTCGTCCCGGCATATCGTCCCGAATTCCGTTTCCACTCAATGTGAACTCCAATGGAATCACTTCGGCCTGTCCCTCACTGATGCGTGGCATCCCCTGGGTGGCGGCAAAGCCGAAGTTATAGAGCGACAGGTAGTCGCGCGAGATGATGACCGGCACCGATGGCCGATTGGGCGAGAATCCCCATTGAGCAGGGTCCACATCGATATACTCGTCGGGGATGGACTCAAAGAAGAACTGGGTGTGCATCGCGTGTCCGCCACCCACGCCCAGGCGCGCATCGACAGCAAAGTCGCTGTTCAGGAAACGGCCTACCTGCCTGCACCACGGTTGCGCTTCCAGGTCGCTTATGTCTTCTTCGGTGAAATCGGTGTTGTTGCCCATGATGGCTCCCGCACCCGTCACGGTGCGTGTGATGATGAGGTAGTCCTTACGGATGAAACTCTCCTCGTCGTTGAACACGGGACGCACATCGCGATAGAACTGCACCGCGAGCAGGACAATCGTCAAGCCGATGAGGTTGGCGATGGCAAAGCCGATGAGCTGTCCCTTGCTGATGTGCTGCCGCAGCAGTTTCCAGATAATATCTTTCATTCTTAGTTTGAAGTTCTAAGTTTTTAGTTTTAAATATGATTACTATCGCCTGATGCTGCCAACTACAGGCAGAAGGTCTTGTCCACTTCCATCTTCAGGTGGTTGCCCACCGAGGTCGCTATAACGCCCGCACCTTGACGGGCAGCCTCTTGGGTGATGAGATCGGCCACAATGCGGTTGTTCTCGTCGTCAAGATGGCTTACAGGCTCATCGAGCATAAAGAAGTCGCACGGTTGACACAG
>JAFZSS010000218.1 GCA_017619255.1 Muribaculaceae bacterium | reverse complement strand
GTGTCACCACGCCACACGGACCTGCGGCCTGTGCGCCGTGGTGCTATTTCAAGTCAAGACCTGCGGCCTTGTCGTGGTCTTCGACCACAGGCTGCGCGCGGTTCTCATGTGCGGCATCTTCGCGATCGGGACAGGGCACAAAAAAAACCGTGGGCCAAAGGCTCACGGTTTTTGTCATATCAAAATAAGAGTTGTTTCTTACTTGATCACCTTGCAGGTGCTGGTGGTACCATCGTTGTAGGTGGTCACCTTGATGTTAACACCCTCGAAGGGCTGGTCGCTCTCCATACCAGCAACATTGTAATACTTCACATTGTTGATGGTCTTGGTGCCGAGGTTCTCAACTACGCTGGTGCTGCCATAGAGGGCAACGCGGTTGTAGTACTGGAAGCGCTGGGTCTCGTTGTTGCCACCCTCGCCATAGATGAAGCGGTAGTCGTTGGGCTCCCACTGGGGATCAGCGGTGAAGGCCTCACGGAAACCGAACTCCTGGTTGGCGATGATCATGTCGTTGAGGTGACCCTCAACCTCAGCCTGGTTGTCGTTCTGGAAGAAGAGACCAATCAGGGGAGCATCGTCTTTCTTCAAAGCACCGCCGTTGTCGCGATACTTCTTAGCGTTCTGGCTGCTGAAGTGGGTACCGTTGTTCTGCTTGTTGGAGATGATCACGGTGTAAACACGGTAGGTGATACCATCGACAACCTTGGTTCCCTTCTCGCTGAAGATGAACTCAGCGCTGTTGGGCATACGAGCACCCTGCTTATAGGCAACCATATCACCATCCTCGTTCTCGATCTCAACCATCTCGATGGTCTGGGGTACATAGATGTCAAACTGAGCTGAGTTGTAAGTGATCTCATTGTAGGGCTCAGCGTTGTTGGCAAGCAGGGTGGGAGTCAGAGCCTGTACAGCCTCGTTCAGATAAATCTGATCGTCATCGAGCCACAGCCAAACGGTTTGGGGAGTGCCGGCCTTGAAAGAAACGACATTGTCGTAGGTCTGCAAAGTACCCATGTCATCATAGTCACCACGAACGAACAGGTGGTCGAGGGTGGCTTGACCGATCATGGCGGGAGAACCATCTTCCAGGGTTGCATACTCACCGGTACTCAGGTCATCGGCAAAAGCGGTGAAGCTCAGCGATGCTGCGGCAGCAATAAGAAGTAAATTTTTAATCTTCATAATTAAATGAGTTAAAATGTTAGTAATAATGTTAATTAATATTTTTAGTTTTTTTAGTGTCTTTACTTGTTTGGAACCATTGCTCGTCATGAAAAGTCACAGCGAGCAGGGATTCTCACAATAAATCACTGAAAATGAGAAAATTACACAAAAAGTGCGCAACTTTTCCCGCTTTTCAGAGTACAATATTACGAACTTTTTTTGAACTGGCAAAAGATTTTTGGAAAAAACGCTAAAAAAACTATTAACACCCCCCCTGTGCCGGCACCCCGCGGGACAGGTGTGCCGCACCTGCTCACTTCACTCTGAAGGTCTTGTTGGCGAGGGATGCCAGTTGCCTGAAGCGTTTGTACCAGTCAGGTCGTGCCGGCGGGTTGATTTTCGGCGCACGCCCTACGGGAAATGGCCTGTTCATCGGTCTCTTGATCATGGCTGTGCGGGCTTGTTGTCACTGCTGGTTGCTGTGCGGTGCAGTGGCAGGGTATAACAAATGTTGAGCGACAAGGATAACGAGCTGTTGCGCGGTCCATAACCCGGTATGAACCAGGGCCTTGACTGCGTGTTCTTGCCGTAGTTGAAGATGCCGTGGTAGCGTATCATCCAGGCCATTGCCACAGGACCCCAAAGTTTTACCTTGAGCCCTGCACCCACTTCGCCCCAGAGGGCATGGGAGCGTTGCCCTGTGATGTCAAAGGTGAAGTCCTCTTGCCAGTAACTGTTGACATAGTGGGCGTCGGTCACATCATAGCCGAAAGTACTGTAGCCCAGTCTCAAACCAATCAATGCCTGATAGTCGGGCGTGTTCTTGAACATGAAGTTGTAGTTCGCTCCGACCTTGAAATAAGGTGACGGTTTGCCCTTGTAGGTGAAGTTCATGTCGTCAGGGGTCGCCTTGGCCCATCCCAGTCCCAGCTCGACGGTGGGCTGGATGCGGTTCCACATGTTGAGTGTGGCGTTGATATCGGCGCTGGCGTAGGACTGGCCAAAGGCCATGAACAATGGCTCCGCCAGGTTGAGCCCGATTGTCAGGTCGGTGAGGCGCGGGTAACGGTAGTACACCCGCCGCAACGAGTCTTTGCGTGCTTCCTCGACGGCCTTGGCGCTGTCGCCGCTGATGTATTGCTGAATGATTTTCTCGTCGGTGCCCTTGGGCGGCGGTTTCACCTGGTTGGTCTCGGGCTTGACGGGCGTCACATGGCGCTTGTCAGGTTCCTGGGCCATTGAGCCCAGGGCTACAGTGAACACCATCGTCATCACGATGATGGTTCTGTAGAATGATGGCCGTGTGCTGTCAATCAAGCGTCTCATTGCTGTAAATCGGTGAAATGGATGCGCAGCGCCGGGGTGCGCGAGTTGGTCACGAGAGTAGTGAGCAGGACCACTGAGTCAATGCCGTGGGAGGTGTGTCTCACGCTCTTGATGTAAAAGTTGTACATGGCTCCGCATTCGGCGGAGTGGAAGAAGGGTACCGCCTCGTAGTTGAGCGTGATGGTGTCGCGCACGGCTACCGTGTCGGTTGCCGTGGTGAACATGCGCCACAGGGTGTAGCTCGTTGACGAGGTACTGGCCCGCAGGGGCAGATAAGCCTCATCGAGCGATTGATTGTTGGCCAGCAGACTGTCGCCCGGCACGCCAATGCCCATGATAGACAGTCCGGGAATGGATTGATGAGTGCCGTTGATGTAGAATGTCGCCAGCGGCAGGCTGCTGCCGTTGTCGTAGCAGCTGTCATTGCTGCATGCGGCAAGCGTCAGCACGAGGGCGAGGACGACTATGTGCGGCAGGCGTCTCATGGTGTGGTGATGTTGACATGCTCTCGGGTAACAGGAGTGACCAGGGGCGTGTCGACACGCTCACGGGCGGGCAGGGCAGGAGTGCTTGACATGACTTCCTCGTTGATCTCGTAGTGGTTGCGGTCGTTGCTGTGCCGGATGATGAGTTCACCCAGGAAGCCGGTGAGGAAGAGCTGCGTTCCCAGAATCATCAGCGTGAGTGCCAGATAGAAATAGGGCGAGTTGGTCACCAGTGTGTAGCTGTTGCCGCTGTACATATTGTAAAGCTTGAGGGAGCCGACAACGATGACGGCGATGAAACCCAGCAGGAACATCAGGCTGCCCAACAGACCGAAGAAGTGCATCGGCTTAACGCCGAACTTGGCCTGGAACCAGAGCGTGATCAGGTCCAGATAGCCGTTGACAAAGCGATCCAGACCGAACTTGGTCATGCCGTACTTGCGCGGACGGTGCTTGACCTCCTTTTCCCCAATGCGTGTGAAGCCGGCGATCTTGGCCAGGTAGGGCACATAGCGGTGCATGTCACCATAGACCTCGATGTGCTTGACGACCTCGTGGCGGTAAGCCTTCAGACCGCAGTTGAAGTCATGCAGGTTGTGGATGCCGCTGACGCGCCGTGCCGTGGCGTTGAACAACTTGGTGGGCAAGGTCTTGCTAAGCGGGTCATAGCGTTTCTTCTTCCAGCCGCTCACCAGGTCATAACCCTCGTCGGTAATCATGCGATAAAGCGCGGGAATCTCGTCAGGGCTGTCCTGCAGGTCAGCGTCCATGGTAATGATGACATTGCCCTGGGCACGGTTGAATCCGGTGTTGAGCGCCGGCGATTTGCCGTAGTTGCGCCTGAAAGATATACCCTTCATGTTAGGGTTCTTGTCATGGAGTTCCTTGATGACATTCCAGGAGTCATCGGTGCTGCCGTCGTTGATGAACAGCACTTCATAGGAGAAGCCGTTCTCATTCATGACGCGCTCGATCCATTCGGCGAGCTCGGGCAGCGACTCCGCTTCGTTATACAAGGGTATTACAACAGAGATGTCCATGTCGTGATTTATATTTTCGTCTTAATGAATTACAGTCTTTATTCGGCAGGAGGCATGATGTCCTGCCCGGATTATCGTTGTTGCCGTCTGTTGAGCGGTTTCTGGGCGAAAAGTGCCGTGAGTGCACTGATCAGGGACCCACCGAAAGAGATGAACCAAAAGGCTGAGAAGACAATCTGAATGGCGTTGGGCATCAGCTGTTTTTCCACCATCAGGCGCAAGGTGTCCACAAAACGGCTGTCGACAGCCCCAGGCGTCTTCTCGTAAGATTCGATGATGAACTGTGCCTGTTCATAGAAGAAGCCAGGCCTGATGTATTGCAGCACCAGATAGACGATGAAGCCAGAAACCACAGCCCCCAGGATGTACAGGACGATGCCCAGCATCCACAGGCCGGCATACTCGGTGAAGCCGTTGTCCTCGACAAATTTGCGCCGTTGCAGGGCATAGGTCAGGAACGGCAGCCCCAGCAGCAGAATCAGGAAGACAAGCGACAGCGGTTGGAATTTGTCGGCATAGATAGATGCCATCGCTGCGCATGTCATATACAGGCCAAAGGGAAACCCCCAATCGCCCGCAAACTGGTAGATGCTTCTCTTCTTCTCTTTCATATCAAACGGCAAAGTTACTCAATTAAATCGATAACAGCGCTCTCTTGTCCAAAAAAATGATGGTTTGCGCTATCAGTGTTCATCTTTTCATCTGTCAGATGGAGGGCGGAAACTTCTGGACCGCTGAACTTTTTGACTGTGCCATGTAGGGATGTTTTGCCGAACTCATTCAAGAGAATTGTTGAGAAACTCTTGCACACTTCAAGAATTATGACGATATTTGCGTAATCTTTGCAAGCTAGATGTCTGTCATGAATGAGCTACAACAACGACAATTGGAGCTGACTCGCGACCATGTTGAACGCCTCAGACGGGAGCACCCCTTGCGGGAACTGTTCTGGGAATGCACCTTGCGCTGTAACATGGCCTGCCGGCATTGCGGCAGCGACTGCCTCAAGGAGTCGGCGGTACCTGATATGCCCTTTGTCGACTTCCTGCCTGTCCTTGACGAGGTGGCGGCACATTGTGATCCCTCACAAGTGATGGTGGATACCGTGGGCGGAGAACCGCTGGTGCGGTCCGACCTGATGGACTGCGGCAGGGCCATACGAGAACGGGGCTTCATGTGGGGTTTTGTCACCAATGGCATGCTTCTGGACCGTGCCGTAGCCCGCGAGCTGGCTCAGGCCGGCATCAGCTCTTTAGCCCTTGATGTGGACGGCATGCGCGAGGAGCACAACTGGCTCAGGAACTCTACAAAAAGCTTTGACGCCGCCATGCGTGCCATAGAAGCCGTGCAGACCATCCCCGACCTTACTTGGGATGTGATTACCTGTGTCAACGGTCGTAACCTACACCGGTTGAATGAGGTAAAGAAGCTGCTCATTGAGGCCGGTGTGACCCGTTGGCGCTGCTTCACCATCGACCCGATGGGGCGTGCCGCCAACGACAGAAGCCTGCTGCTCTCCGATGAAGAGTTCCGTGAGCTGCTGAACTTCATCGTCACCACCCGCATCGAGGGAAAAATCAACCTCAGCTATGCCTGTGACGGTTTTATGGGTGCCTACGAAGGACTGATCCGTGATCATTTCTTCTACTGCCAGGCTGGCCTCACCGTGGCAAGCGTCCGTGCCAATGGCGACATTTCGGGCTGTTTGAGCATCCGCAGTGACTACAGCCAGGGCAACATCTACCGCGACAGTTTCTGGGATGTGTGGGAGAACCGCTTTGAGCCTTTCCGCAACCGCGAGTGGATGAGACGCGGCCCTTGCCAGGATTGCGAGATGTTCCGCTATTGTCAAGGCGATGGTCTCCACTTGCGTGACGGCAGTGGCGACTTGATGATGACCTGCCACTACAACCAATTGAAGAATGTTAGGCTTTAGGCTTTAGGTTTTAGGTTTTTCTGGTTTTAGTAATACACTATGATGAAGAAGAGGAATAAAGGGAAAAAAGCACTCACGGCGGTGAGTGCAGTGGTGGCTGCCGGGCTCACGCCGGGCTTCATAGCAGCCTCGGCCGCCGGGTCGTCTATTCAGAGCCCCAATGCAGTAACCACTGCTGCCGAGGTGGTCGCCA
Organism: Muribaculaceae bacterium; assembly: GCA_017619255.1. Lineage (GTDB taxonomy): Bacteria > Bacteroidota > Bacteroidia > Bacteroidales > Muribaculaceae > Sodaliphilus. The sequence continues at coordinate 8,140 of JAFZSS010000218.1, read as the reverse complement.
TCGACGGCCAGGCTTACAGTTTTGATGAACTGTACTCCATGCAGCACCCAGACAGTGTGAAGATGGATACAATTGAGCTTAACATTGTGCTTGAAGATTCTCACGCGACATTGTATGGCTCACCAGTTGTTGTACCATATGGTATTACAAAGTATGGTGTACCCCGGGATTTCAGAGCAAATACAATCAGTGCAGTCAAGTCCGATTCCGAACCATACAAGAGCGTGGAGCAGATGCCCCAGTTCCCGGGTGGTGAGGCAGCATTGGAGGAATACATCCAAACCCATATCCAGTATCCTGCCGAGGCACTTAAGAACAGAATAGAAGGTCTCGTCATTGTGAAGTTCGTTGTTGACAAAAAGGGCAAGATCGGTGAGGTCGAGGTGGTTGGCTCGGTGGATAAGCGTCTTGAAGAGGAGGCTGTGCGCTTGTGCAAGTCACTGCCCAAGTTTATCCCGGGTCGCCGGAACGGCAAGGCCGTGTCGGTATGGTACACGATGCCTGTGACATTCACATTGCCAGAAGAAAACAACTGATTAAAGAATATTAAACTCTATCATCATATTATGGTCTAATATAATGAATAAAAACGATAACATGATGAAAAAGAAGAATAAAAATAAAGGGAAAAAAGCACTCACTGCGGTGGGTGCCGTGGTTGCTGCGGGGCTCACTCCAGGCATCATGGCCGCAACTCCCGCATGTTTGCCTGCTCAAGACCCCAATGTTGAAATCACCGCTGCCGAGATGGTCTCGATTAGCGGCAAGGCATATAGTTTTAACGAGTTATACGCCATGCAACAACCAGGCTATGCCCAAGAAGACCCTCAAGTTGCGACGAGGTATGGTGTGCCTCGGCCTCAAACACAACAAACAACGAAGTATGGTGTGCCCCGGCCTCCAACTCAACAAACAACGATGTATGGTGTGCCCCGACCCCGCCCGTATCCACAGCCGAAGCCAAACCCTCGAGAGATCAAAGAAAGAAATATCCAGATTGCCTTAGACACCATTCAATTGAGCCTCATGGAGTATTGTGCCTGGCTGATTGATGCCGATTTCTATGGTATTATTATTTCTCCCGACAGTGACCTGACTCGTGACTTGGGAATGACTGAAGACGAATTGAAGTCGCTTAAAGCAGAGATCGAGGACCGCTATGGTGTGGAAGTGTCTCACCATCGATTCTATCTGATTGGCCAGCTCAACACCTTGCGACTCATTACAGAGTATATTGTCAGGTTAAAGACAGTTTGGGATTAAGCGAGCGCATGCTTGATCCTGCCGAAGGGCTTTCCGTTTAGTTATTAATTTATTGTGAGATAGTGTACAATGGGGACGGTTCTTCTGATGTGATTTTTGAAGAAACTGATTCCGTCATAAAAAGATCAGCAGTTATATTGCCTGCGAGATGAAAAAACTGAAATCCTGTCGTCTTCTTGTCATTGCAGCGATTCTTCTGTTGTCGGCTGTAGTGGCTTTGTCGCTGCACTTCTGCGCCCATGGTGGGGAAGGCGGTCAGGAGCGTTATGCCCGTTACGCTCAGTTGGATAGTCTGCTTGGGGGTATCGATGATGTGGACTCGCTGGCAAAGTTAGTGAACCAGTATCATCAGGCCGATGATGCTGTGGGTGAGATGTTGGCACTCAAGTATCAGGGACTGAAATTGTGTGGTGCCTCATTGTTTAACGAGGCCGTCGATATGCACAGTAGGGGATTGGAGATTGCTTCCTCGCTTGAGGACACTCTTGAGGTGGTGTCGGCCATGAACAATTTAGCCAACGATTACCGACATCTGGGCGAACTGAGCGCGGCCAGCGGTTATTACTACAATTCTCTGAAATTAAGCGATACTTATGGTAGTCCAGGGGATCCGCGGGCCCTTGAGTGCCGAGTGATGGCACTCAACGGCATCGGCAATATCGAGATAGAGTTGCGTAACTATGCCACCGCTGACAGTGTGTTGCATGAGGCTCTTGAGGGCGAAATGTCGGTGGGCGACAATCGTGGCATCGCTGTCAACTACGCCAATCTGGGGTCGGTCAAGCGCGCCCTCAACGATATCGATTCGGCATGGTATTATTATCGCAAGTCGCTGGAATTCAATCAGCTGGATGGTGACATGGCTGGAGAGGCCCTGTGCCATCTGCGTTTTGGTGAGCTGCGTGAGGACGAACGCAACTTCTCCCATGCCGTAGAGGAATACAAGCAGGCCTATGACGGCTTAAAAGCCGTGGACGACAACTGGCATCTGATGGAGGCATGCCTGGCACTGGCCGGCGTGAGCATCAAGTTGGGTGAGGTGGATGATGCCCACCGTTATCTGCAGGAAGCCGAGGAAATGGCCGTGAAGACCGGCAGCAAGGAGCATCAGGCTAAAGGTCACATGTTGCATTATGAGCTGTCTTTGCTCGAGGGAGACCATGAGGCTGCTCTGAAGCATTATGTCAAGGGTGATGAACTGCAGGACATCATCTACGGGATGGATAAAAACAACGAGATCCGCAACCATCGCATCGAGTACCAGCGTCACCGCCTGAGCGGCGAGGTTGACATGTTGAACAACGATATCGCCCACATGAAGCACATGCGCAATATGCAGTATGTACTTACACTGCTGCTCTTGCTCATGGCTGGCGGTGTCATTGTCGCCCTGGCCTATGCCGTCCGTTTGCGTGCGCGTACCCAACGCAAGATGCGGCAAGTCGAGGAAACGCGTTCGCTCTTCTTCACCAATGTGGTTCACCAATTGCGCACTCCCTTGACCGCCATCATGGGCGCCATTGATGTCATCATGTCCGAAGGCCGTAAAGTGGGCAAAGAACTATACACACCAGTGCAACGAGAGAATGTGGATATCATCAACCGGCAGGGTAAGAACCTGCTCATGCTCGTGGACCGAATCCTTGAGGTGGGTGGGGTGCGCAGCGCCATCAGCAGTCTTGAGTGGCGCACAGGCGATGCCGTGGCCTTCTTGCGTATGCTGATTGACAGTTATCGCGAGCGTTGTGTGGAACGACATATAGAACTAACTTATACCTCACGCGAGAGCAGTGCGACCATTGATACGGTGCCTGTTTACCTGAACACCATCGTCGGCCGTCTCATCGAGAACGCTATCGAATACAGCCGTGACTTCAGCAAGATCACGATCACCTCGCGTGTTGATGGTGACATGCTTGTCATCAGGGTCGCCGATAACGGTATCGGCATCGGTGAGAACGACCTGCCGCATGTGTTTGAGCCTTTCTACCGCGGTGCGGCAGCCGAGCAGATTGTGGACGGCGTGGGCATCGGCTTGACGGTCGTGCGTGACATGAGCATGGCCATGGGCGGCAGTGTCGCCGTTGAGAGCATGAAGGATCATGGCTCGGTGTTTACAGTGCAACTGCCTTGCCGTCACAACAATGGCGTGAAGAAACCTTTTGAGAAACTGGTAAAGCCGCTTATCGGCATCACAGAGAAAACCGCTCGTCAACAAGAGGAATTGCCCCCCTCTGAGCAGAATGGTGACAGTCGCCCGATTGTGCTTATCATCGAAGATCATGTCGATGTTGCCCGACTGGTGGGTATGGTGCTCGGAGAACAGTATGAGGTTCACTATGCCTCTGACGGTAGTCAAGGTTTTGCCAAGGTCAATGAACTCCTGCCAGATCTGATCATCACCGATGTGAAGATGCCCAACATGGATGGCTACGAATTGTGCCGCAAGGTGCGCGCCACGCGGCATCTGTGCCACATTCCGATTATCATGCTCAGCGCCCGCGTGTCGGATGAGGACCGTGTGCGCGGTATTGAGGCTGGTGCCGACGCTTATCTCGTCAAGCCTTTTGTCGCCGATGAGGCGCGCGCATGGGTCGCCCAGCTGTTGGAAAGCCGTCGCCTGCTGCGTCAGGTGTTCAGCTCACCTGCCGATGCGGATATTCCCCGTGTGCCGATGGGTGACGGCTGCGACGAGGACGACCACCGCCTGCTGGAGGATTTCGCTCGCGAAGTGAACAGGCTGGACAGCGGCGGCGTCAAGCTGGACCTTGACAAAGTGGCCTTGTCGTTCAAGATGGGTGAGAGTCAGTTGAGGCGTCGTCTGCAGCGACTCACGGGTAAGACCGTGACGGCCTATGTGACCCAGCTGCGTATGGAGAAGGCTAAGAATCTCCTGCAAAACAGGCCTGATTTGCTGATTGGTGAGGTCGCTGAGCAGTGCGGCTTTGTCGATGTGGCTTATTTCTCACGAGTTTTCCGCCAGTACTACGGCATGACGCCCACTCAGGCCCGTAACAATCCCTCGTGAAGCCCTTTCCTCAACGGATGCGGCGCAGTGGGGGCTGAAAAGCGTCAGGGTAAAAACGCAGCTCATAATCCGGAGCTGTTCCTATCAGGAAAATGATGTCATACTGCACTTCCATTTGCAATTGAAAGAAACTGATGTAACCGTTGGCGGCATTGACCAGGTTATTGATTTTGCGTCGAGTGATGGCTTCCATGGGGTCGAAGTGGAGGTCACTCTTGCGTGTTTTGACCTCCACGATGTGTAACCGGTTGGCTTGAGGGTCGTGCGCTACGATATCGATTTCCAGGTGTCCCATGCGCCAGTTGGTTTCGCGCACGGTATAGCCCTTGGAAATGAGGAAATCGCAAGCGGCCTGTTCTCCTTCTTTGCCTTGTTGGTTGTGTTGTGCCATAGGGGGGGATGAATGGTTGACGGGGCTGGGGTGCCTTTATTTCGTTTTGGGACCATGCCCTGCATTCTCTCCCCAGCGGGATTGCTGGCGTGCAGTCATCTGGTTCTCCGCGGGGTTGTCCTGGGGATGCCAGATCTGTGGGTGATGGAGCTCCTCGGGCATGTATTGTTGGTTGACGAAATGGCCGGGGAAGTCGTGGGCATAGCGGTAATCCTTGCCATATCCCAATTGTTTCATCAGACTGGTGGGTGCGTTGCGCAGGTGCAGCGGCACGGGGGCATTGCCTGTCTCGCCCACAAGCGCTAGTGCATCATCGATGGCCAGGTAGGCACTGTTGCTTTTGGCACTGGTGGCGAGGTAGATGGCACATTCACTAAGGGGGATGCGTCCCTCGGGCCACCCGATTTTGTTGATGATGTCAAAAGTGGCATTGGCCAGCAGCAGCGCATTGGGATTGGCCAGGCCGATGTCTTCGGCGGCAAGGATACACAGGCGTCGAGCGATGAACTTGGGGTCCTCACCGCCGGCGATGAGTCGCGCGAGCCAGTAGACCGCCGCGTCAGGGTCACTGCCGCGAATGCTCTTGATGAATGCCGAGATGATGTCGTAGTGCATCTCTCCGTCCTTGTCGAAGGCGAGCGGGTTCTGCTGCAGACGGTCGGTGACGATATCGTCGGTGATGACAAAGGGCTCTCCGTCCTGCAGGGATTGCAGAATCAGGTCCAGGATGTTGAGAAGCTTGCGGGCATCACCGCCAGAGAAGCGCAGCAGGGCTTCGGTCTGCTCGATGCGCACCTCGCGTCCCTGGAAGGCCTTGTCGGTTTTGATGGCGTGGTCCAACAGCTGCAGCAGGTCGTCACGGTCCAGTGGATTGAGCACATAGACTTGTGCGCGGGAGAGTAGGGGACGGATTACCTCAAACGAGGGATTCTCGGTCGTGGCACCTATGAGCGTCACGGTGCCGCGCTCGACGGCGCCCAGCAGGGAATCCTGTTGTGATTTGTTGAAGCGGTGAATCTCATCGATGAACAGGATGGGACGGCCCTTGGTGAAGACGCTGCGCGCATCGGCCTTGCAACGGTCAAGCACCTCGCGCACATCTTTCACGCCCGAAGTTACGGCGCTCAATGTGTAGAACGGCACCTGGGTCTGCTCTGCGATGATGCGGGCCAGTGTGGTCTTTCCCACCCCCGGCGGTCCCCAGAGGATGAACGACGAGATGTTGCCGCTCTCAATCATGGTGCGGATGATGGCTCCCTCTCCCACAAGGTGTCGCTGGCCGATGTAGTCATCGAGCGTGCGGGGCCGCAGTCGTTCAGCAAGAGGTTCGTAGCTCATGGTTTATTTCTTGTTTTTTAGTACCTATAGTGGCTATAGTGACTATAGAATGTTGTTGAAAGTGACTTGTGTTTCGATGATGCGGGCGATCTCCTCGAGCCAGCGGGCGTCCACTTCATCAAATGTGGCGAGTTCCTTACTGTCGATGTCAAGCACGCTGGTGACATTACCCTCGCCATCATGCAGCGGCACGACGATCTCGCTGCGCGAGAGGCTGCTGCAAGCGATGTGCCCGGGGAACTGCTCCACATCGGGGACGACGATGGTGCGGTTCTCCTGCCAGGCAGTGCCGCACACGCCTCGGCCTCGCTTGATATTATAGCAGGCTACAGGCCCCTGGAACGGGCCCAGCTGCAAGGTGTCGCCTTTGACGAGGTAAAAGCCGGTCCACCACCAGCCCATGGTCTCGTGGAGCAGAGCCGTGATGTTGGCAAGCTGGCCCACGGCATTGTGTTCCCCCTCAATAAGGCTCTCGACCTGCTTTGACAATAATTGGTAAGTCTTCTCTTTATCCATACGACAAAAATAGTCCTTTTTTGTCAAATAAACAAGCAGAGGCGCAAAATTTTGCGCCTCTGCTTGTTTGATGGCCACTTTGGTCAATCATCAAGATTCTAATCAGTGCGAGACAATCGCGAATGGAACGATTTAGTCCCAGCCTTCGTCGTCGTTGTTTTCAAAATAGCGACTCATCCCGTTGTCGTCCATGTCATCCTCTGAGGCAGGATCAAAGCCGCGCATGTTGCTATGTGCTGAACTATGATTTCTCCTTGTGGTTTGTGATGAAGAGGATGAAACAGCGCCGACATCAGTCTTGCTTGCTCGGCTGTCTTCCTGCGTGTCAAGCGAGTTGTCCCGGGATGTTGAATCCGTGCTGAATATTGAAATACTCTCGTGATAAACCACATTCTGCTGTTTTCTGCTGTTACCGCAGGCTGTCAAGAGCACAGCCGATAACAACAGCAAGGTAATCTTCTTCATAATCAGATGTTTTTTTGAAATACTGCAGCAAAAACTGTTCCATGTCGCTTGCTGCTGCCATTTATGCAGATTTTTATCTATCTTTGCAAACAAAATAGTTCCTATCATCCCATCATAGTTTCACATTCATTCCTTAACGGCTAAATATGATAACTCCCATGATTAGAAGAGCAAACGATGCTGACATTCAGCGCATTATAGACCTGCTGCACCAAGTGAACATGGTGCATTTTGAGAAGCGTCCCGACTTGTTCAAGCCGCATACGACCAAGTATGATGAGGCTGAACTCGGTGCATTACTCACCGATGAGTCGAAGCCAATATTCGTTTATGATGACGGCGCAGTTCAGGGCTATGCATTCTGCCAAATCAATGAAGTCAAGGACGATATCCTGCTGCAAGACATCAAGACCCTGTATATCGATGATATTTGTGTGGATGAAAACGCCCGTGGCAAGCATGTGGGGAAAGCCCTGTTCGAGTTTGTGCGTGATTATGCCCGTTCAATCGGTTGCTACAATATCACGCTAAATGTGTGGGAGGGAAACGAGGCGGCATCATGTTTTTATAAGAACATGGGGATGCAAGTCCAAAAAACAACAATGGAAACTATCCTGTAGAAGAGAGCAAGCTTCATATTATTGGGAAAACTCCTGCCGACATGGTTGCCGGCAGGAGTTTTGCGCTTTATTATCCGCAGATTGTCAGTCGTCGGAGCCGAAGAGTGGGTCTTCGGGCATCACCATCACGGGTTTGGTCTCTGCTGCCTTGAGGATGTTTTGCGGCACATATTTCTTGTCCACGACCAAGCGGAAGGAGTACTCGTTGAACCACTCGTTGGTCATGATGATGTATCCCTTTAGTCCGCTGTCGCCACCCCAAGAGTTCTCCACTTTCCACTTGATGGGATTGCCGTTGTCGTCAAGATCGACGGCGCAAATGGTCATGGCATGTGTTGAACCGCTGTCAAAGGTGGAAATGCGCTGGGCCTTGTCCATGGGGAATGTGGTGCCGAACAGGGTGGCATAGTCAAAGTTGTCGAGTGCGAGGTAGCCGTTATCGCGGTTGAGTTGTTTGCCTACGTCGAAACTGGCATAGAGTTTGGTGGAATCCTTGAGCGAAGCGATGGCCATGGCTGC
>JAFZSS010000217.1 GCA_017619255.1 Muribaculaceae bacterium | reverse complement strand
ATCAACACTGCTATGTCCCCTACTCCGAGTCTAAGGCTCGGAGCACTCGTTGTGGTGCTTTTTCACCTTGACGCCATGGTTTCCCTTCCATTTTTCTGCCAAAATGTCATATTTTAACACACTTGGTGTGTCAGTTCCCGAAAAATCATTGTACCTTTGCAACCCAAATAACTGTAATCACGAGGGAAGAAAACAATATACAGCAAACCGAGCCCGTTCAGGGGCAGCAACAAGAAACGACCACCACGCCTATCAAGCCCGATATCCTGGACTATGACGATATCCGCAAGATGGTGCCGTTCTTTGACGGCAAGCCCAAACTCGTGAAGTGGCTGTTCCACCTGCTTGACATGGACGACGCCAACTGGATCCACGGCCACAACTGCCACACGCCGGGCGTGCCCTTCTGTACCGGGGTATTGAAGGACCTGAATGCCACCATCACCTATGATAACGGCGAAGTGCTCGACAATCTGCCCGAAGGGCCCTTCATCACGGTGACCAACCACCCCTTTGGAGCCGTTGACGGTGTGATGATGATTCACATCATCGGCACCCACCGACCCGACTACAAGTTCATGGTCAACATGATGCTGAGCAAGATCGGCGGCATGATGCCCAACTTCATCACCGTCGATGCCCTCGCCAGTGACGACCCCGCCAAGCGTGCCGTGTCGATGCAGGGCATCAGTGATACGATGAAACATGTCAAGGCAGGTCACCCGATGGGATTCTTCCCCGCCGGTGCCGTGAGCAAGCTCACATGGAAACTGCGCGTCGAGGACCGCGAGTGGCAACCCGTCATCATGCGACTGATCCAGAAACTCAAGGTGCCCGTCATCCCCATCTACATCCACGGCCACAACAGCTGGATCTCGCTCGTGCTGGGAGCCATCAGCTGGAAGCTCAGGACGCTGAGGCTGCCCTCCGAGATGTTCCGCCGCAAGAGCTATGACTTCCGCGTCAGCGTGCATGACCCCATCATGCCCGAGGAGTACGCACAATACAAGACACCCGAGGAGTTGGGTGTGTTCCTGAAGAACGAAACCTATAAAATGAAGAAATGGCAACAAAAATAACCGATAGTGACATCCGCGCGGTCAAGCTGCGCTTCGGCATCGTGGGCGAGTCCCCCGCACTGATTGCCGCCATTCGCCGTGCCATGCTCGTGGCGCCCATCGACCTGAGCGTGCTTATCATCGGCGAGAGCGGCTCCGGTAAGGAGTCTTTCCCGAAAATCATCCACGAGAGCAGCCCGCGCAAGCACAAACGCTACATCGCCGTGAACTGCGGCGCCATCCCCGAGGGCACCATCGACAGCGAACTGTTCGGCCATGTCAAGGGCTCGTTCACCGGCGCCATCGCCGACCACAAGGGCTACTTTGAGGAGGCCGACGGAGGCGTCATCTTCCTCGACGAGGTCGCCGAGATGCCCATGAGCACACAGGCCCGACTGCTGCGCGTGCTTGAGAACGGCGAATACCTGCGCGTGGGCGACAGCACCGTGCGCAAGACCAACATCCGCGTCGTGGCTGCCACCAACAAGGACATGCTCCAAGCCGTCAAGGAGGGCAAGTTCCGTGAGGATCTGTACTACCGCCTCTCGACAGTGCAAATCAATGTGCCGCCCCTGCGCGACCGCGGCGACGATGTGCTGATGCTGTCCCGCCTGTTCCTGCGCAACTTCATCACGGCCAACCGCACCGCCGAGGTCACCCTCAGCGATGACGCGCAACGGTTGCTCAAAGCCTACCACTGGCCCGGCAATGTGCGCCAGCTCAAGAGTGTCATCGAGCAGGTGGCCCTGTTTGAGGCAGGCAATGTGGTGGACGCATCCATGCTGAGCCAGTACATGCCGTCGGGGCGTGAGAAAGCGCTCACCGTGCAGTCTCAGCCCAACTTTGACTACAATGCCGAGCGCGAGCAGCTGTTCACGCTCATCCTCTCGATGCGCGCCGAAATCGAGGCCATCAAGGAACGCATCGACGGCAACGGACCCGCCTCACATGTCGCCACCACGGTGCACGAGCTCAAGCGTGAGCCCAGCCCCTTGCTGGAGTATGGCAATGCAACCAACGAGATGGCATCCCCCTACCGCAACCTGCAACGACAGCCTCAGGACCTGGGACGCGTCGACGAGGTCGCTGCCATGGATGTCGAGGGCGAGACGGTCAAGACGCTCGACGAGACCGAGCGCGAGACCATTGAGAACGCCCTGCGCCGCAACAACGGCCGCCGCAAGCTCACCGCCCAGGAGCTGAACATCTCGGAGCGCACCCTGTACCGCAAAATCAAGCAATATAATCTGGAACGGCAGTGAAACGCATCCTCATCATATTGACCCTCGCCATCGCCGCCATGGGATGGCAGGCGTGCGTCCCGCGCTACACGCTCAACGGCGCGTCGATCGACTATAACACCTACAAGACCATCTCGTTTGGTGAGTTCCCCATCCGCGCTGCCCTGGTCTATCCGCCACTGCAGTCGATGTTTGAGAACCGCATGACCGACATGATTGCCCAGCAGACGCGTCTGCGCGTCATTGACGGCAACAATGCCGACCTGCGCATGGAGGGTGAGATCACCAACTACCAGCTCTCCCCGCAGGCCGTCGGCGAGGACGCTTATGCCAGCCAGACGCGCCTGACCATTACCGTCAAGGTCAAGTACACCGACAACCGCAACCAGAACCTGAGCAAGGACTTGTCCTTCAGCGCCTACCGCGACTTCTCGAGCAGCGAATTGCTGGTCGATGTGCAGGACGAGTTGTGCGACCAGATCTGCAAGGACCTCTCCGACCTGATCTTCAACGCCACTCTGGGTGACTGGTGATGGTCTGGGCAAACCCTCTTGGCACAGTATTTGATACGGAAAGAGCAGAAAGAAATTCTATGACAACATGTATTGACGAAATCAAGCGACTGACAACCGATGGCGGCAGCCAGTTGACAAGACAATGGTTGGAACAAGCCGAACAGGATGTCCCTTACTGCGTTCTTCCCAAATTGCTCTTCCTGAAAAGCAATGGGGTGAAAGGCAACGAGGATGTGCTGGCACGACTCGCCATCGCCTTCCCCGACCGACGAGCCCTGGCGATCATGCTGGGCGAGGAAGCCGAAGCGCTTGCCCGTTTCTATCCCCCCGAGCCGCTCCCCGAGACCCCTGACACCGCCACCGCTATCGACCGCTTCCTGGACAACTACGGCAAGAGCAACCCTGCCGAGGTCGATGCCATCAATCAGGCCATTTTCAACCCCCAGCCCGACTATGCCGATGTGCTGGCGGCACGGGAGAAAGAAGAGGGCGAGATTCAGCTCACTGGCGGCGACGAGCAGGATGAACTCATCAACAAGTTCATCGCCGAACAGAGGCAGTTGGGCCAGCAGGCGGCACAGACGCCCGTCGTCAATCCCGTCGGCGAGCAGGAAAAGGCCGAAATCGCCGAGGATATCATCGATAATCCCACCGAAACCGATGAGTCCATGCTCAGCGAGAGTCTCGCCAAAATGTACATCGCCAGACACAAATATTCCAGGGCACTCGAAATTATTAAAGAATTAAGTTTGAAATATCCAGAAAAAAGTATTTACTTTGCAGACCAAATTCGATTTTTGACCAAATTGGTCCTAAATGAGACACTAAATGACAAAAAATAAGTAAAAATGTACACTATTTTAGCTATTCTGATCATGATTGCATCGATCCTGTTGATCGGTGTCATCCTTATTCAAAAATCCAAAGGTGGCGGCCTCGCTGCCAATGTGAACAACTACAACCAGTTCATGGGTGTGCGCAAGACCACCGACTTCGTGGAGAAAGCAACCTGGGGTCTGGCCATCTTCATCTGTGCGCTCAGCATCCTCTCGGCTTTCGTGTCCGCTCCCACCATGGTTAAGGGCGAAAAGCAGCAGCTCCAGAAACTGCCCACCACCGAGACTCAGGCTCCCAACT
>JAFZSS010000216.1 GCA_017619255.1 Muribaculaceae bacterium | reverse complement strand
AGCTGTTTGCCGACAAGGTGCAACGGTGCCGCGAGCTGATGCCCGACTGCTTCATCGGCGTGGACGTGATGGTGGGCACGCGTGGCGAGACGCCCGAACTGTTTGAGGACAGTTACAATTTCATTGCCGGGCTTGAGGTGCAACACCTGCATGTGTTTCCTTATAGCGAGCGACCCGGGACGGCGGCCTTGCGCATTCCCTATATCGTGACCCAGCAGGACAAGCAGGAGCGTGCTGCAAGGATGATAGCCCTGAGTGACCAAAAGCAGGCCGATTTCACGCGCCGTTATCTGGGCACCGTGCGCCCCGTCTTGCTGGAACACGGGCGCGGCAAGGGCAAAATGCACGGTTTCACCGACAATTACATCCGCGTGAATGTGGAACCCGACATGCGTCTTGCCAACCGGATTGTGAATGTGGAACTACTGACCCTTAATGATGACCTGAGCGTGGATGCAAGGGTCGTGACAGAATAGAGAATGAAACAGGTCGCTGTCATCATATTGAACTGGAACGGAGCCAAACTGCTGCGCCATTACCTGCCCACAGTGCTTGCGGGCACCGATGCCACCATTGCCGATGTCATCGTCGCCGACAACGGCAGCACTGACGAGAGCTTGCAGGTGCTTCGGGAGGAGTTCCCTGAGGTCCAGGTGCTGTCGTTTGACCAGAACTATGGTTTTGCCGAGGGCTATAATCTCGCCATCGAGCAGACGATGTATCCCTACACTGTGCTGCTGAACAGCGATGTGCGCACACCGCAGGGGTGGCTCAATCCATTGCTGGACTATATGGAAGAAAACCCCGATGTAGGTGCCGTGATGCCCAAGTTGCTGCACGACTGCGATGATAAGGAGATGTATGACTATGCCGGTGCGGCGGGCGGTTTCATCGACTGCCACGGTTACCCTTATTGCCGTGGACGTATCTTTGAGTATGTGGAGGAGGACAAAGGTCAGTATGATGACGGCCCCAAGAGTGTCTTTTGGGCTACGGGGGCGTGCCTGATGGTGCGCAGCCGGTTATATCAGGATGTGGGAGGGCTGGACAAGGAATTCTTTGCCCACATGGAGGAGATTGACCTGTGCTGGCGCATCCGCCTGGCGGGCAACGAACTGATGATGTTGCCATCAAGCAGTGTCTATCACCTGAATGGAGGTAGTCTGCCCCAGGGCAATCCCCGCAAGACTTACCTCAACTTCCGCAATAACCTGCTGCTGTTGCACAAGAATCTGCCCGTCGGCGAGGGCAAGCGACTGCTGCTCGTGCGCCGCTTGATGGATGCCTTGGCCTTCGGCATGGCCGTGGCCAAGTTCCACTTTGGTGACGCGTGGGCGATTATCCGAGCCCACCGCGATTTCCGCCGCATGCGTTCCCGTTACACCTCGCAACCGTCGGTCAACCTCTTGAAGGCCCTGCCCGAGGAACGCGTCAACATTATCGTAGCTCATTACCTGCGAGGCGTGAAACGCTTCACCCAACTGAAGTTGAAATGACTGAAATAATCAAGTATTTATGATGAAGAAATTAGGATTTGGACTCATGCGTCTGCCACTGGTCAACCCCGATGACCAGACGAGCATCGACATTGAGCAGTTCAAGGCAATGGCCGACCTCTTTATCGAACGCGGTTTTACCTATTTTGACACTGCCTATCCCTACCACGGTGGCAAGAGCGAAGAGGCCCTGCGCGAGGCAGTCGTGAAACGCTATCCGCGCGAGGCGTTCACCGTGACGAGCAAGATGCCCGTGTGGGCCATCAAGGAGGAGGCTGACCTGGAACGCGTCTTCAACGAGCAGTTGGAGCGTTGCGGCGTGGAGTACTTTGACTATTACTGGCTGCACGCCCTCAACCGCGAGCGCGTCGAGGTAATGGATCACATGGATGGCTGGGGCTTCATCGCCCGCAAGCGTGACGAGGGTAAGATACGGCATATCGGTTTCTCATTCCATGACGGCTCGTCGTTGTTGGCCGAGATTCTCGACAAGCACCCCGAGATGGAATTTGTCCAGTTGCAGATCAACTACCTCGATTGGGAGAGTCCCGCCATTGAGTCGAGGGCTTGTTACGAACTGTGCGAGAAACACGGCAAGCCCGTCATCGTCATGGAGCCCGTCAAGGGCGGCTCGCTTGCCCGCGTGCCTGAGGCGATAGACAGCCTGTTCAAGGGCTATAATCCTAATGCCAGCCCTGCCTCATGGGCCATTCGCTACTGCGCCTCGTTGCCCAATGTGATGATGGTGTTGAGTGGCATGAGCAATATGGAGCAGATGGAGGACAACACCGGTTACATGGAAGACTTCCAGCCTCTTAACGAAGAGGAGCAGGGTATCATCACCCAGGCGACCGAGGTCATCCGCGATGCCATCTCCATCCATTGCACAGCTTGCCACTACTGCTGCGAAGGCTGCCCGCAGGAGATTGCCATCCCCGAGTATTTCAACTTGTATAACACCATGCAGCAGTTCCCCGAGCAGAAAAGCAATGCCAAACTCTATTATGACCTGGTGAGCAAGAGCCACGGCAAGGCCAGCGAATGCCTCGAATGCGGGCAGTGCGAAGCTCAGTGCCCCCAGCACATCGACATTATCGACAATTTGAAACTGGTCGCCAGTGCCTTTGAGGAGTAATCAGGTTTAACTCCCAAAATACAAAATACAATACCCTGCAAACCAATAATTTGCAGGGTATTTTGTTGAATAGCGGTTAATCACTGGTGGATGAGACCGAGCCATAGCCGCTAAGTCAAAGAAAGCCAAAGAAATGGAAAAAAGGGTCAAAAGTATTGACAAACGGGTTTTGAAGTTGTATATTTGCATCAAATTGCTGGGTTATGCGCTCTTGCGTCCTTAATCCTGCAATCAACCACTAGCAACAATAACTAAAAAAACTAGAAACTAGGGACTAGGGACTAGAAACTAAAATTATGGCTAAAGAAGAAAAGAAAGCACAAGTCGAGAACAAGGCGGATAAAAAGATAACCTATCCGCTGGGTAAGATTAACTTCATCCTCATGGGCATCTGCCTGTTGCTGATCATCATCGGTTTCTGGCTGATGACGGGTGACGCTAACATGGGTGAGACATTCAATAAGAATTTGTTTGAGAGCAGCCGCGTCACCACGGGTCCCATCATTGCTTTCCTGGGCTTTGTGCTTATGGCATTTGCCATCATCTATCGCAAGAAGGACAATAACAATCAGGAAGAAAAAGAATAATTGTCATGAGTTGGCTTGAAGCGTTGATTCTGGGCATTGTCCAGGGTCTGACCGAATATTTGCCGGTGAGCAGCAGCGGCCATTTGGCCATCGGCAGTTACTTGTTCGGCCTTGATGGCGCAGACAATCTGGCGTTCACTATCCTGGTTCATGTAGCAACCATTCTGAGCACCTTTGTTGTGTTGTGGAGCGAGATTGACTGGATCCTGAAAGGCCTGTTCAAGTTCAAGATGAATGATGAGACCAAGTATTTCATCAATATCCTGGTGTCAATGATACCTATTGCCATTGTGGGCTTTCTCTTTAAGGACAAAGTGGAGGAGGTCTTCGGGAGCGGTCTGCTGATTGTGGGCATCATGCTGCTGGTGACAGCCGCGCTACTCATATTTTCCTATTTTGCCAAGCCTCGTACTAAAGAGACAATCTCGTGGAAGGACGCCCTTATCATTGGCATCGCCCAAGCGTGTGCCGTGATGCCGGGACTGTCGCGCTCGGGCAGCACTATTGCCACGGGTCTCTTGCTGGGCAACAAAAAGGAATCGCTGGCTCAGTTCTCGTTCCTGATGGTCATCCCGCCCATTCTGGGCGAGGCCTTGCTCGATGTGCTCAAGGTTGTCAAGGGCGAAGAGGCCTTCGGCGGCATCGACACATTGCCGCTGGTGGTGGGCTTCATCGCAGCCTTTGTCGCCGGTTGCCTGGCATGCAGATGGATGATCAACATTGTTAAACGCGGCAAGCTGGTGTGGTTCGGCGTTTATTGTATTCTCGCCGGCCTGTTTGCCATCGCGTTGTCGCAGCTGATGCCAGCACCCGCTCTTTAATGAGTGAGGAGTTAGAAGTGAGGAGTTATCTAGGGACTAAGGACTAGAAACTAAGGACTAAAACATGCTCAACCCGATAGAAGGCGAAATATTCTGCATCGACAAGCCGTTGAAGATGACCTCGTTCACGGCGGTGAAAAAAGTGCGTGCGGTCTTGCGCACCCACTTGAAGACCCGACAGGTGAAGGTGGGTCATGCGGGCACGCTCGATCCGCTGGCGACAGGTGTGCTGTTGCTGTGCACAGGTCACGCCACCAAGCGCATCGACGAGTTGCAGGCTGGTGTGAAAGAGTATATCGCCGACCTCAGGTTGGGTGCAACGACGCCAAGTTTTGACTTGGAGACCGAGGTGGATGCCACCTACGAGTGGCAACACATCGACCGCGCCCTCATCGACCGCGTGCTGCAGGAGCAGTTCACCGGCAGCATCGAACAGGTGCCGCCATCGTTCTCGGCGTGCAAGATCGATGGCAAGCCGGCTTACAAGTTGGCGCGCAAGGGCCAGGATGTGGAAATCCGCCCCAAGACCCTGGTCATCGACGAGATTGAGGTGCTGAAATGTGGCTTGCCTGAGGAGCCCACGCTGCAAATCCGCGTGGTGTGCAGCAAGGGCACTTACATCCGCGCCCTGGCACGCGACATCGGCGTCGCCCTTGACAGCGGAGCCCATCTGACCGGCCTGCGCCGCACGCGTGTGGGTGATGTAAGGGTGGAGAACTGCCTCACCCTTGAGCAGCTGGTTGATAAACTCGACAGCGAGACCTATGTCTCACCCGAGCAAGCTGCTGCCGAGCGGTTGGAGCGTGAACGCATCGAGAATCGTGAGCGTGCCGCCCGCCAGAAAGCCGAACGCGCCGCTCGTCCGCGTCCCAAGAAATGTGCCGTGCCGCCCAAGCGCACATCGCAAATCAAGTGAAATTTAAGCTGTTAGCAAATATAAATCAAGGAGATAAAATACATTTTTTAAATACTGATAGCGTATGAAACTTTCAGAATTCAACACCAAGATGCCCGAGGAGTTGATTGCCACCCATCCTGTTCCCGTGCGTGACGAGTCTCGGTTGATGGTGCTGCACAAGCGCAGTAACCAGATTGAGCACAAGGTGTTCAAGGACATCCTTGAATACTTTGACGCACACGACATGTTCGTGTTCAACGACACTCAGGTATTTCCCGCCAAGCTCTTCGGCAACAAGGAGAAGACAGGAGCCCGCATCGAGGTGTTCCTGCTCAGGGAATTGAATCCCAACAACAAGTTGTGGGATGTGCTGGTGGAGCCCGCCCGCAAAATCCGTATCGGCAACAAGCTGTATTTCGGTCTTGACGATTCGATGGTTGCCGAGGTCATCGACAACACGACCTCGCGCGGCCGCACGTTGCGTTTCCTTTATGACGGCGACCATGACCAGTTCAAGAAGGACCTGTACAATCTGGGTAACACGCCGTTGCCTTACTACATCCGTCGCGATGCCGAGCCCGAGGATGCCGAGCGTTACCAAACCATCTTTGCCAGTAAGGAGGGCGCTGTTGTGGCCCCTGCCGCCGGCATGCATTTCTCACGCGAGTTGTTGCGCCGCATGGAAATCCGTGACATTGACCGTGAGTTCCTGACGATGCACATCAGCCTGGGCAGTTACCGTGACATCGATGTCGAGGACCTGACCAAGCACCGCATGGACAGCGAGGAGATGGATGTGAGCGTCGAGCTTGCCGAGAAGGTCAACACCCTGCGCGACAACGGCAACAAGGTTTGCGCCATCGGCACATCGGTGCTCCGCGCCTTTGAGACCTGTGTGGGCATGAACGGCCACATCAAGCCTTATGGCGGCTGGTCCAACAAGTTCTTGTTCCCTCCCTACGAGTGCACGACCTGTGACGCTCTGGTGAGCAACTTCCACATGCCTTATTCCATCATGCTGATGGCCCAGGCCGCCTTTGGTGGGTATGAGCAGACGATGAATGCCTATCAAGTCGCCATCGAGGAGAAATACCGCTTTGGCGCTTACGGTGACGCGATGCTCATCTTGAATGACTGATGAAGAATTCAGAAAAAATCATTATCTTTGCAAGATATTAAAGATTATTCATCACTAACAATCATTAATAACTCAAAAATCAACAAACTTTATGTGGTTAACTAATTCATCTGTAGGACGCAAGGTGGTGATGTCGGTAACCGGCCTCTTCCTTGTCCTATTCATCACATTCCATGCGCTGATGAACGCGGTGGCCCTTTTCAGCGGAAAAGGCTATGATGCCATCTGTGAGTTCCTCGGTGCCAACTGGTATGCCGTTGCTGGCACTGTAGTGATTGCTGGCGGCTGTGTGATTCACATCATCTACGCCTTCTGGCTCACGCTGCAGAACCGCAAAGCTCGCGGTGACAACCGCTATGCAGTGACTGCCAAGCCCAAGGATGTAGAGTGGGCCTCCCAGAACATGTTTGTGCTGGGTCTCATCGTGTTGTGCTTCTTGATTCTTCACCTCTATCAGTTCTGGGCCAAGATGCAGTTGCCCGAACTCATGGGTGATTATGTGTTCAACGGACAGGAATACCTCAAGCTCAACTTCAGCCAGCTGTGGACGCTGCCCGTTTACCTCATCGGCTTTGCCGCGTTGTGGTTCCACATCAGCCACGGTTTCTGGAGCGCCTTCCAGACGCTGGGTACCGCCGGCGACAAGTGGATTCCCCGCTGGCAGTGCATCTCCAAGTGGTGGGCTACCATCGTGTTTATCCTGTTTGCTGTAGAGGCTTGCTATTTCACCTGGTGCTTCGGCATCAAGCACATGATGTCGCTTCCTCTCTAATCGCTGAGTATTAACCTATTAAATTTGT
>JAFZSS010000215.1 GCA_017619255.1 Muribaculaceae bacterium | reverse complement strand
GATCTTGTCGAAGCGCTGTGCCAGGCACATATCGGCCACATCGTGACCGCCATCGATGAGCGTGATGTATTCGGGCGGGAAGACCTCAGCAAAGAAGCGCTTGAGTACCTCGGTGCAGGCGGCCGACTTGGAGCTGGACTTAATCACCACCGTATTGCCGCCACACATCGCCGCTGCCCCCACACCAATGGTGAGCAAAATGGGAAAATTGAATGGACTGATTACCAGCGACACACCGTAGGGCATCTTATACACTTTGGTGAAGATGCTCGGAAAGCACATCAGTCCGCTGAAATGCGTTTCCGGGCGCGACCAGCGGCGTAAGCCACGAATCATCTCATTGATTTCCACAATGATAGGCCCAACATCGCAGAGGTAGGCCTCTACGCGACTGCGACCTAAGTCGGCCGTAAGCGCATCCTCAAACTCTGTGGCGTGCGCCATGACTGCGGCTTTCAGCTTCTTGAGTTGCTGTATCCTCCATTTTATGGGTAATGTCTCGCCGGTGCGGAAGAAATTCCGCTGCATAGCGACGATTTGTTGAATTTCGTTTTCGGTGTACATGTTGTTGAAGCGTTGAATTGTTGAATTGTTGAATTGTAGAGACTCACGGCCGTGTGTCTCTACAATGAATATTATTCGTATTCCGAGTCTGGATCGATAAGATGTATGATAATCACATCAAAAAATGGATAATCTTTGTATTCCACAAAGAAGGAAATGTCGGCGGTGAAACTTTTCTGAAATTGAATGCCCATTAAAGAACCTTTTTTTATTCTAATGGCATTGTTTGTATTGGAATCCGAATCCCCCTTCCCTTTGAGTTCAAAGACACCATACAGTTCTTTCACACTTTTGTCATCATTGAGAACAACCACACGGCAATGGAAATTCTCCAAAGAGGTTTCGTTAATTACTCGCACTTGATTGTAAAAAGCCTCAGGGCCTGCCACTTCGAATGACATGTCGCGCTGGGCAAAGGCGACCGTTGCTGCCAGCAGCAAAAAGAGAGATAAGATTAATTTTTTCATGGTTGAATTATTTTTATTGTTGTGTTGTATCAATTGAAGTAAAAAGTGATTTTCACTTTCCCGTTTTCTCCGTTACCTCTTCTAGTACCTTCCTGATATCATCCTCGCTAAAGGTCATCTGGGCGGAATAGTTAATGGAGTCCTTGACAATCATGCGGGTAAGTTCCTCATAGTCTTCCTTGTGCACGGGCAAGGCAAGTGTATCGAGGCCGCAAATGGCAATAAGTTTGTGAACGGCTTGCAGGAAACTATCGGCGGCGGTTCGGTCATCGGCGGTATCTTCAGCCAAATGGCAATAGCGCGCCAGCATCGCATATTTCGGCAGGCACGCCTCCTTCTGGTATTCCAGCACGGGCATCAGCATCAGCGTGATGGCCTGGCCGTGCGGAATGTGGTATTTTGCCCCAATGCTATGAGCAAACGCGTGCACATAGCCAGCCAGTTGCGTATTGATGGCATTGCCACCGTACATGGCGGCGCGGCACATCGCCAGTCGCGACTCAATATTCTCGGGCTCGCGCATCACCACAGGCAGATGCTGCAAAATGAGGCGTGTTCCCTCCATTGACAGTCGCATATTTTCCTCGTCGGGGTCCACATCGCTGACAGCCCCTTCCACAACATGACTCAATGCGTCCATGCCGCAGGCGGCAGTCACCATTTGCGGAGCGTGGATGGTCAGTTCGCTGTCGAGAACCACATGTGTCACATTCAGACCGATAAGGACGGTTGAGCCCTTCACGCCACGACTGCGGGTCACCACGGCGCCGACGGTTATCTCGGCACCCGTGCCGGCGGTAGAAGGCACCGAAATCATCGGCAGTGTTTTGCCTGGAACAATTAAAAACTTGATCAGCAACGCTCTCGTACGCAGATGCGGCAACTTCACACCAGCCACTATCATTTTACAGGTATCCATCACCGAGCCGCCACCCAAGGCTATGACACACTCGGCGTTGCAATCGCGGGCAGCCTTGCGACCAGCAGTCACGAGGGCAGCCGTAGGTTCAGAGTTGATATCGGCGAAGAGCGCACAGCCGACGCCGGCAGCTTCCAGCGATTGTACTATTTTTTGCTCGTAGCCCAGCTGGTGCAGCGTTTGATCGGTTACCAACAAAACCTGCTTATAACCGCATTGTTTACAGATCTCACCAATTTGCGCCCGAGAGCCGTGGCCTTCAATCACTTGCGGTTCAGGCATCGGCACATGGTGTATCACCTTGCCCGGCAGGCGGTGGATCTGTTTCCGAAAGAGGTATGTGTCCATAGTAGTTGTTAGATGTTAGTTTTTAGTTGTTAGAGCGGGAAATTTTTCTTCGCAAAGATAAGGAATTCGTCTAACATTTGTTCATCTGACCAACAAAAATTTCCATCATCAAACAAAAAGTAAAAAATTATCCACAGAGGTATAATCATCAAAAAATTATTGTAAATTGCACGCCTTAAAACCCTATGCAAACAACAAAGCATATCTTTCTGCTAACAAACTGACAGATTATGACTTATAATAAAAGAGGAAAGTTTCTACGAGTTATACTCTTTGCCTTTCTGGCGGCCATATTCCCTTTGAGCATGCAGGCTGGCGAACATAGCGAAGCCGAGCAGGGATTCAACCCCGGAGCCTTCATTATCGACCATGTGATTGACAGTTACGGCTGGCATATTGCTGGCGATGGCGACAAGTCGGTCACCATTTCGCTGCCCATCATCCTGTTCGACAACTGGAAACCTGTCGTTTTCATGTCGAGCAAATTCCACCATGGCCACGCTGCTTACAAGGGCTACGCCATCGGCTTCACCGAAGAGACCAAGGGTAAAATCGTAAAATTGGGCGGACCCGATGCCGGCTACACGGGACATCTGGAAGAAGGCAACGAATATATGATTGACAATCAATCGACTTTGATTGACATTTCCATCACCAAGAATGTCTGCTCGCTTTTCATCTCCATCCTCTTGATCCTGTTCATTTTCTTGAAGGTGGCCAAACAGTATAAGAAACGCGAGAACGAGGCCCCCCGCGGCTTGCAAGGCATGATGGAGCCGCTGATTCT
>JAFZSS010000214.1 GCA_017619255.1 Muribaculaceae bacterium | reverse complement strand
ATGCCATCATGGACTTCCCTGAACTGACCCGACAATGTCTCACCAGGTTGGCACATCTGCCTTTCCTGAACTTGGGACTGGGGGACAACACGCGATGACGGGGATGCCACACGAGGCAAACCCACATTTGGGGCACCGGGCTGAGCGCCCAGGCTCATCGCAACGAGTGAAACAATAATAAGTAGTAGAGATCTCATAATTCTTGTTTAGATTAGAAATAATTGATAAAAATGAAATTTTTCAACAAAACCATCGCATTTGCCGCAAAAATAGTAATAATTATTAATCCATCCTAATTATATGCGACCTAAATGGACTAAAATGCAAACCGGAGCACCCCATTGTGATGGAGCGCCCCGGTTATTTAATAAAATCGTCTAAAAGTGATTACATGTTCATGCCACCGTCGACCTGAATGACCTGGCCAGTAACATAAGAAGACATGTCGCTGGCGAGGAAGGTGGCCACATTGGCGATGTCCTCGACAGTGCCGCCACGGCGCAGGGGTATGCGCTGGCACCACTCCTTGCGCACCTCCTCGGGCAGCGCCTTGGTCATGTCGGTGTCGATGAAGCCCGGAGCGATGGCGTTGGCGCGAATGCCGCGGCTGCCCATCTCCTGGGCGATGCTCTTGGCCAAGGCGATGAGGCCTGCCTTGCTGGCGGCGTAATTGGCCTGACCAGCGTTGCCATGAACACCCACTACCGATGCCATGTTGATGATGGAGCCGGCACGCTGGCGCATCATGATGGGCACCAGAGCGTGGATGAAGTTGAACGCGCTCTTGAGGTTAACGGCGATGACAGCATCCCACTGTTGCTCGGTCATGCGGAGCATGATACCATCCTTGGTAATACCTGCATTATTGACCAAGATGTCGATATGGCCGAAGTCCTCGTGAATCTGCTTCACCACAGCCTCGGTTTCCTCAAAGCTGGCGGCGTTGCTGGCATAGCCCTTGGCTTTCACGCCGAGGGCGGTAATTTCCTGCTCGGTCTGCTTGCCGATCTCGTCAATGACGAGGTCGGTGAACGCGATGTCTGCTCCTTCGGCTGCATACTTCAAGGCGATGGCCTTGCCGATGCCCCTGGCAGCACCCGTGATGAGTGCCACTTTTCCTTCTAACATTTTCATAGTATATCCTTTTTGAATAGTTATTGTTTAGTGATTGATAATCAAACAAAAATTTGCACGGCTTTCCGAAAAAAGCCGTGCAAAGATAAGCATTATCGCCGAAACCGCCAAATTGCAACCCTCAACGATTCCTGAACATGATTACCAATGTCCATTCAGCAGATAGTTGATGAGCATGGTGGCATCAGTGATGTCAATACCGCCCTGCTGATCACAATTGGCATTCTCCATGTTGATTCCTGCGGGGTTACTATTGAGCAAGTAGTTGATGAGCATAGTGGCATCAGTGATGTCCACCTTGCTGTCACCATTCACATCACCGCGCATGCCGCCTGGCTTTCCGGTGAAGTAGCCCGGATTGTCCACACCACCGTCAATATGGGCGTAAGCAGCATCAACATGGTCGGCATCATAGACCGTGCCTTGACCGCCCACAAGGCTTGTACAACCGCTGAACATATATGAAGACTCCGTTACAGCCTCAGTGGTCCATTCGTTGCCGGCATATATAGTCGTCAAGACTGAGCAACCTTGGAACATTCCCATCATGTTCTCCACTTTGGCGGTATTAAAGCTGCTCACATCAAGGGTCTTCAATCCATAGCAATAGACGAACATGTAGCGCATAATTGTCACCTTAGCAGTATTGAAGTGGCTCAAGTCAAGGCTCTCCAAACTATTGCAGTAATTGAACATGTAATCCATGTTTGTCACACTGGAAGTGTTCCAGCCGCTCAAATTAAGGTTCGACAACTTCCTGCAGCCATAGAACATGTAGCTCATGGTTGTCACATTGGCGGTATTGAAGCCGCTCAAGTCAAGGTCCTCTATCTGATTGCAGTTCATGAACATGCCACTCATGTTTGTCACCTCCTCAGTATTCAAGTATTGCATATCGGTAATGGACCGGACATTAGACATATTATAGAACCAATTATATGTTGATGTGGGACGGGCCCCGACAAATGCCGGATCAAAGACCACATGGGCCACTTTTTCTTTTAGGTTATACCAACCAGGGTTAGATCCGCCATTAAATATGTCATAGGTCGTTCCATCTTGGGATTCACGCAGAGTATCGTAATAGAACACCAGTGTCGAGTCCGACGGTGTGTAGCATGCATAGGCAGCCGGTGCATCCGGATCAGTCAAATAGCCCGGATTACTTGTGCCGCCATCGATGTGGGCATAGGAGGCATCTGTATGGTTGGGGTTGTAGGTCGTGCCTCGGCTGCCCTTAATCTTACTACAGTAATAGAACATTCCGCCAGAACTAGTGACGGCCGCCGTAGTCCATCCGCTGCCAACAAAGATCGTGGTTAAGTATTCACACCCAGAGAACATGTAATACATATTTGTCACCATGGCAGTGTTGAAACTGCGCAAGTCAAGCTTTGTCAATCTGCAAGCCACAAACATTCTACCCATGTCCCTCACATTCTCGGTGTTCAGATAATTCATGCCCGTGAAGGCCTGGAGTCTATTCATGTTAGCAAACCACAAAACCGTTGATGTTGGGCGGGCATCGGCAAAAGAAGCGTCGAACACTACCTGTGTAACAGAGGAATAGGTGTTATCTTTGCGCCAACCCGGGCCATTATAGTCCGTAGTCAAATCATAGGTTGTACCATCACGGGATTCGCGCAAATCATCGCAGTAGAATGTCAGCGTCGTGTTGTCTGGCGTATAGCATGCATAGGCCTCGGCTGCCCGTGCAGCCAGCGATGTGAGCAGTAACAGCAGTAACAGCATGAGACTGCGGCCCATGAATCGCGATAAAAGTCTAAAATGTGCCATATTTCTTCTATAATATTAAAGGTTAATAATGATAAAATGATATTAGGCTACAAATATAGTAAATAATGAATAAAAAAGACAAACTTTTTTAGTTTTTATTCTTTGTCCCACATGATTTTACCTTACACATGCGGGCAGCCGCCAGACACCCATAAAAGATGACAGAAACAGCCCCTTGTGCCGTCAGGCACAAGAGGCTATTTAACAGTCACCCTTCGGGTGGTGGTTTCAAGATTTACCAGGCGAACATGGGATAGTCCTTCATCATCTCGTTGACCTTGGAACGAACGCTGGCGATAACAGCCTCGTCCTCGGGAGCCTGGAGCACGGTGTCGATGAGCTCGACGATGTCGCCCATCTTGTCCTCCTTGAGGCCACGGGTGGTGATGGCGGGAGTGCCCAGACGCAGACCGCTGGTCTGGAAGGCGCTGCGGTCGTCGAAGGGCACCATGTTCTTGTTGACGGTAATGTCGGCAGCAACGAGAGCAGCCTCAGCCACCTTACCGGTCAACTCGGGATACTTGGTGCGGAGGTCAACCAGCATGCAGTGGTTGTCGGTACCGCCCGAGCAGATCTTGTAACCCTTGTCGATGAGGGCCTGGGCCATAGCGGCGGCATTGGTGCGTACCTGGATGGCATATTCCTTGAACGAGGGCTGGAGAATCTCGCCGAAGGCGACAGCCTTAGCGGCAATCACATGCTCGAGGGGACCGCCCTGCACGCCGGGGAATACAGCGCTGTCGAGCAGCGACGACATCT
>JAFZSS010000213.1 GCA_017619255.1 Muribaculaceae bacterium | reverse complement strand
CACCCTCCCCGTCACTTTTAAACGATCATCGAGCGGATACTTAACCAACTGAGAAGATTACCATATTAAAGGCTTAATAGTGAAAATTGCACGGGGTCGGTGATGGCCCCGTGCAATTGGTTATAGAGTGGTTTATTGTTCAAAAATGTGTCTTGCCTTATACCCAGCCCATGGAGTGGTAGAAAGATGTAATGAGCCTGCCGGCGATGAATCCCTCGCACGGCTTTGCTCAATCGCTGTTCTTCAAACTACATGGCCAGTCGCAGGCCCAGACTTGAATACTTAGTGTCAGGATAGTTGCCTCCCCTATATGAGACACGGCAATTAGTGGCTTGGTTGCCCCAAGCGCCACCATGAACAACAAGGTAAGTACCCGTTGCCGGTCCTGTGGGATTGGTCTGTGGTTCACTGCTGTAGAGGCTGTACCAATCCTGGCACCACTCAGTTACATTGCCGCTCATGTCATAAAGGCCCAATTCGTTGGGAGCCTTGGTGGCCACCGTATGGGTACCATAGCCCACTGTGTTCGGGGTTTGTGTCGGGAGGGAATACCAGTACCAAGCGACTTCGGCGAGATTGTTGCTACCTGCGTACTTGTAACCTAGGCTCTTGTTGCCGCCACGCGCTGCAAACTCCCATTCGGCCTCGGTGGGCAGGCGGAAGGTCTTGCCTGTCATCTCGTTCAACTTGGTGATAAACACTTGACAATGGTTCCAGGAGACCAAATCCACAGGGCGCATCAAATCATCGCCATAACCATTCTCGCCGACAAAGTAACTGGGGTTACTGCCCATCACAGCCAGCCACAGGGCTTGAGTCACCTCGGTCTCACCGATGTAAAAATCCTCGGTCAAGGTCACCTGATGGGCTGGTTTCTCATCATCCCTGGGATCGCTGCCTTGTTCAGGTGTAGCGCCCATGGTGAAAGTGCCGCCCTCGACCTTAATCATCTTGAATGTAACGCCATTCACAGTGAAGGTTTGCACTCCGGGGCCATCGGGCCAGGTGCCGTTGAGCAGGTAACCGATCAAGGCCGTCACATCGCTGATGTCGATTTCGCCGTTCAGCGTGCAATCGGCATTAGCGAGATTCAGCGACGAGCCATCTCCATTGAGCAGATAACCGATCAAAGCCGTTACATCGCTGATGTCAACCTGGTTGTTTCCGGTCACATCGCCACGCACCGTCGTTGATGCTGCAACGGCATTGAATGAACAAGTCATAGCCAACAGGAGCGCAAATAATCTAAAAATTACAGATCTGTGTTTCATATCGCTTCTGTATTATAAGGTTAAACAATCCTCGCCTCAACGACTCACCATTGAGGCGAGGCGATATCTTGGGTTAGATCCAGCCCATGCTGTGGTAGAAAGATGTAATGAGCCTGCCGGCGATTAATCGCTCGCATGGCTTTGCTCAATCGTTGCTCTTCGAACTACATGGCCAGTCGCAGGCCCAGGCTTGAATTATAAGTGTCAGGATAGTTACCTCCCCTATGTGAGACACGGCAAACGGTGGCTTCGCTGGCCCAAGTGCCACCATGAACAACATGGAAATAACCTGTTGCCGGTCCTGTGGGATTGGTCTGTGCTTCACTGCTGTAAAGTTCGTACCAATCCTCGCACCATTCATCTACATTGCCACTCATGTCATAGAGGCCCAACTCGTTGGGAGCCTTTGTTGCCACTGTTTGAGTACCAAAGCCCACTGTATGCGAGGTTTGAGACGGGATGGAATACCAGTACCAAGCGACTTCGGCGAGATTGTTGCTACCTGAGTACTTGTAACCATGGCCATTGTTGCCGCCGCGCGCTGCAAACTCCCATTCGGCCTCGGTAGGCAGGCGGAAGGTCTTGCCTGTCATCTCGTTCAACTTGGTGATAAACACTTTACAATCGAGCCAGGAGACTTTTTCCACAGGGCGCATCAAATCATAGCCATAACCATTCTCGCCGATGTAGTAACTGGGGTTGCTGCCCATTACGGCCAACCACAAGGCTTGAGTCACCTCGGTCTGACCGATGAAGTAATCCTTGGTCAAGGTCACCTGGTGAGCCGGTTTCTCGTTATCCCTGGCTTCGGTGCCTTGTTCGGGTGTAGCACCCATGGTGAAGGTGCCGCCCTCGACCTTAATCATCTTGAATGTAACACCATTCACGGTAAAGGTTTGCACTCCGGGTCCATCGGGCCAGGTGCCGTTGAGCAGGTAACCGATCAAGGCCGTCACATCGCTGATGTCGATTTCGCCGTTCAGTGTGCAATCGGCATTAGCGAGATTCAGCGACGAGCCGTCACCATTGAGCAGATAACCAATCAAGGCCGTTACATCGCTGATGTCAACCTCGTTGTTTCCGGTCACATCGCCACGCATCGTCGTTGATGATGCAACAGCATTGAATGAACAAGTCAAAGCCAACAGGAGCGCAAATAGGCTAAGAATTACAGATCTGTGTTTCATATCGCTTCTGTATTATAAGGTTAAACTATCCTCGCCTCAACGACTCACCATTGAGGCGAGGTGATATCATGAGTTAGATCCAGCCCATGGAGTGGTAGAGGAAGGCGATGAGGTAACCGGCAACACAGGCAACGATGGTGTGCACTAAGCCAGGCATCATGAACGAGTGGTTCAACAGGTACTTGCCTATGACTGTAGTGCCTGTTCTGTCGAAGTTCACGGTGGCAATATCCGACGGGTAGTTGGGGATGAAGAAGTAGCCGTAAACCGACGGGAGCACACCCAAGAGAATCCAGCCGTCAATGCCCAACTTGTAAGCCAACGGCAACATGGCAACGACCACAGCTCCCTGAGAGTTGACGAGCACCGACACGAGGAAGAAGGCAAAGGCAATCGACCACGGATACTTCTCTACCATGCCCGATAGCATCTCCTGAATCTGCGGCAGGTAGTTGGCAAAATAAGTGTCAGCCAGCCACGCGATACCATAGATGGCGACCACAGCCACCATACCGCTCTGCCAAACGGGACCCGCGATGGCCTTCTTGGGCGACGCCTTGCAGAAGATAATCATCAAGGCCGCCGCAGTAATCATCACAATCTGGATGACGATATTCATTTTCAAGGGGCTGGTGATCGTTTCGGTCACGCCCTCATGGTTGACACCCAGTTTCGCCAGCTGTTCGGCAGTTATTGTCACATGTGACCCCAAAAGTTTCACTTCTGGAGCATCTTTTATGGCCTTCACGCCGTCATAGGCGGGCAACAGGTCCTGGAAGATGGCAAAGAATACGATGATCAGCAGGGCTCCGAAGAAAATATACACCGCGCGTTTGCTCTCGGGGGCAATCTTCTTGTCAAGGGTGGTGGCGGTGCTGCCGTAGATATATTCACGCTGTGCGGGATCGGCGATTTTCTTCTGGAACTCGGGATCCTTGTCCAGATCCTTGCCACGCTTGTAGGAGGCAATCGAAGCAATGATGATACCTAACAGACAAGCAGGAATCGTCACCATGAGCACTTGCGGAATAGACACATTGTAACCATTGGCTCCCGAAATGGTAATAAAGGCAACCACAGCGGCGGCGATGGGTGAACAAGTGATACCAATCTGTGACGCGATGCTGGCGATACCGCAAGGACGCTCAGGACGGATGCCCTTCTTTATGGCGATATCACAGATGATGGGCATCAGTGTGTAAACCACATGGCCCGTGCCAACGAGCACCGTCAGGAAGAAGGTGCACAAGGGAGCGAGAAAGGTGATGCGGTCAGGATGCTTACGCAGCATCTTCTCGGCCAACTGAATGAGCCAATCCATACCGCCCGAGGCCTGCATGATACCGGCGCAGGTGACGGCGGCAATGATGATGTAAATCACATCGGTGGGCGGTGTGCCCGGTTTCATTCCGAAGCCAAACACGAGAATGGCGAGGCCAATACCCGAGATGGCTCCTAACGCCAGACTGCCGTATCGGGAGCCCAGCCACAACGCTGCAAGCACAATGCAGAGCTGTAAAATCATGAGTGTTGACATATTGTTGCTATAGTTTAAAGTTTAGAATTCTATGGGGAACCGTCATTAATTGGACTAATAGCGGATGGAAAGTTGCACGAATACGGTGCTGTAGTCGGGGTCGGCCAAAGCTTTATCGTGAGTCAGGCAATACTCGGTCTGCACCTCAAGATATTTGCAGAAGCGGTAGTTCAGACCCACCTCATAGTTTGTCTTGGCTGCCACACTCGAAGCCGTCGGGCGGTAAAGATCATAGCGAGCCTTGGCCATCAGCTTGTCCTTTACCAGGGGAACGATGGCAAGAGCATAAATACCGTCGGACTTATCATTGGGCACCTCGTTGCCGTTCTCGTCGACATAGGTTTTGATGGTCGTGTCCTTGGCATCGGCGGAATTCTGGTAGGTAGTAGCGAAGCCCAGACCTGTCGAGTGGATATACTCGGTGCGCAGCTGCAGGTCGCCCTTCTTGTACTCGGCACTCAAGGCGTAGCGGTGCTGACGCAGACTCACCGTCGTGCCGCCGCTCTTGCGGGCATAGGAACCTTCCCAACCAAAGGCGCCGAGGCGCATTCCGGCAATGGGCATAACCCACGCGCCACCAATGATATCCTTGCGCTCATCGACATCCTTGACATTGATGCCCTGGCCGTTGAACACACCCACCTGGTAATGCAGCAGGTTGCGTCCACTGCCATTCTTGAGGAAGTCGCCCTGGAACTGGAGACCGATGTCGCGTCCGTTGCTCGCGTGCATACCGGTGCGGTCACTGAATCCCGCCAGCTTGCTCACGGGCTGCGAATAACCCATGAAGCCCTGGTCGATGGGATTCATCGGGTTCTCGTAAGTAAACGGTCGCTTGAACTGACCCAACTTCACGCGGAAGAAGTCAAACTTCTGCCACTCCATGAAGTAGTCCACCAATCGCGGGCTGCTGCCTAGCGTGGTTGTGTTGCCATTGATCTGTCCTTGGATCTTGTAATAGAAATCGTTGAGGATGCGTCCCTCTATCGCTGCCCTGACAAGTCTCAGGTCAAACGAGTTGCTGTTGCCGGCGTCCTGGAAAGTCGCCTGATAGGAGGCCATGGCAAAGCCGCTGAACTTAGGTTTGGTGAAAATTGCATTGTTACCCTCGCCCTCGGCTGCCAGCGCCGAAAGCAATGCTAGAGATGCCATAAAGGCAAGCAGTAATCTCTTCATCATTTTGTATAAGTATTGGAGGTTATTGATTCATTCTGCAACAAAGGTAATACTTTTTGCTAACAAAACTGACAAAAAAAGGGAATTTATGAAAATTCCCTTTAAAAAAAATCCCCGACTCTCGCCGCGGATCATTTTGAAAAAAATCTAATTAACCTCTAATACCATTAACATAAACCTTAAAACTAAATCTTAACCTTTAACCACTTAAAACCCCATGCCTCACGGCAACGATTTATAGTGTTGATGAAAAATCGAGTGCAAAGGTAAGGGAAAAGATGTTATACAACATAATTTTTGAACAAGAAAATGCAGTTGCTTAACTTTATTTAACATTTAACTACTTATTTTTGATAAAAACATCCCAAAAAAGGCCTGCCCCACGGTTATTGTGAGACAGGCCCATCATGATTTCTAAAAGCAACCGCGTTATCGGTTGCCAAACAGCAGATACTGGTAAGGCTGCAAAGACACGCGTTTACCCAATTGCTGTTCCTCGCCAGTCATCAGGTTAACGACATTCCTTGCATTCCACATGGGTGGCACATCAATGTTATGCGGCTCATTGCGCACATTGACCATCACAAGCACATTATCGTTATTCAGCACTCGTTCAAAGCACAATACACTGTTCGCGTCGTCATCAAAGTAAGTGACTTTACCACTGGATCGCAACGCTGGATGTTCGTTGTAGACACCTATGAGCTGCTTGTACTCTTCCCGCAACTCAGGATTGGCGTTCCAGTCCACGGGAACATAATGGAAGAAATTGATGGGCTCAGGATACCCCACTTCCTGTGAGCCATAGACCAGCATTCCGCCATGCAGCATCGTGGTGGCCACAAAAGCCGCCATCGAGGCACGCTGGCCGCCATAAAGCTTGACCGGCGTCTCCTTGGTGGACTCGTCGTGGTTAGTCGTAAAGCGTAATTTGTACTTGCCGTGCCCCAGGTCCTTGTACTCATGCCTGTCCACCGCAACGAGCTTGCCTACCTTGGCATCTCCCTTCATCACCTCGGCAATGGCATGCATGAACTCCCATGCATAGTTCAAGTCAAAACCAGCGGTGAAGTTGTCAGGATTTGCGCCCTCGGCAAGCATAATCAATTTGCGCGGTTTGGCAGCGGCACGCAGTTCACTGATACAGGTCTTCCAAAAGTCAGCCGGCACCTGGTCAGCCACATCGCAGCGGAAACCATCAACACCGACACTGTCCACCCAATAGCGCATCGCATCAATCATGGCTGCGCGCATATCCTTGTTGTCATAATTCAAATCAGCGACATCGGTCCAGTCTGTACCTGGGGGATAGATGATATTGCCCACCGAATCATGTGTATACCATTCGGGGTGCTCCGTCACCCACACATTATCCCATGCGGTGTGGTTAGCCACCCAGTCAAGGATGACACCCATGCCACGCTCATGACAAGACCTGACAAGCATGCGCAGGTCGTCAATCGTGCCATATTCGGGAGCCACGGCTTTGTAATCACGCACCGAATAAGGGGAATTTTTGCTCTTTTCCTCTCCAATGGGATAGATGGGCATAATCCACAACATGTTCACACCCAGATCCTGTATGGAGTCAATGCGTGCAAGAACTGCCTGAAGTGAATTGGACGGCGCGAAAACTCGAGGATTCACTTGATACATGACCACATCCTCAACCTCAGGCATAATGAAGTCCTCGCCCAGCGGGACGATGTTTTGGCTCTTGGGACGGCAACCCGTGGCCACCACCATAAGAGTCAACAACAAAAACAATAATACCTTTTTCATCATTATACAGTTATTTAGTTTATAATTTTTCGGTTCTCAGTTGTCGTCAATCCATAGCTCTTATTGTCTTTAGATTCCAGCAAAGCCTCTTTTAACCTAAAGGCTAAGGGCCAAGACCTAATTCCCCACCGATCGCTTGAATTCCTCAAGCTCCTCACCGGAGACCTCAATTACCGTCAAGGTGATGTTGCTATCGTCATTCTTACCGATGGCGAACACCAGCACATGCCCATCTACAGTGTAACCCGTCTCTATCTCCTGGGTTTCGCTGTTGACACGCCAAGGCACTGTCATGCGGGCATTGCTGCCCTTAAGCGCGTTCTTGATGGCGAGTTTTGCCATTTCCACATCCTTTACAGCTGTGGAATACATCGTGCAAGACCTCGAATCACCAGTGGTCTGGGTAAAGTCATATTTCTCACTCAACCACAAGGCCACATCGCTATAGTGGTATTTGCTTTCGACAGGTTTAGGCGCAGCGGCTTGCTTGCGCGCAGTCTCCTTATCGCGGCGCTCTTGGTCACGCAGGCGGCGACGCTCTTCCTGCTTCAAGCGTTTTTCTTCCTCTTTCTGCTTCTTCTCCTCAGCCTTGCGCTGCTTCTCGGCTTCCTTGTTGGCTTTTTCCTGAGCAAGCGACTCCTCACGGGCACGACGCTTGGCCAGGCGTTCCTCCTGCTTACGCTCCTGCTCGTGCTTGCGAGCGGCAGCTCTGCGCTCTCGCTCGCTCACGGCCGTTGTTTTGACAGCGGAATCCTCGGTGTCATCTATTAACAAGGAGGCGTCAACATCGGCGGCGTCAACATCCTCCTGTGTCACCGGCTTGCGGTCACGAGCATTGCGTTTGGCGGGCTTAGCCGACGAAGATTCCTTGGCTTTACTTTTCTCCTTGGCCTTGGTACTGCTGGTTTTCCCAAGGGATTTATAGTAACCGGCTGTCTCGGTCACGCTCACATAGTAGGTGCCATCGTCAAGCGCCTTACGCTTGACACTGAAACGAAATTTGTTCTTGTCATAACGGAATTCTTTCCAATAGGTAGTATTGGTCATGTGCCAATCGCCAACGACCTTGATATCGTCATAGCTGGCCATCAAGCGGTCGATCATATCACGCACCTTCTTGCTGTTTAATCCAGCAGGAGAATTCAGGAAATAGGACACCTCTCCCTTGCTGCGTTGCTGCTCCATGTCGGCAGCGCTCGGCATATAATAATATTCAAAATAGTTTCGACCAACAAACACATCGTTCACCACTTCACCGAGATACCATTCCCACTCGGTTTCCTGTTGTGTGGGTTGTGAAAACGCTGCCATGGAAAGGCTGGCCACAACACTTAATATGATGCACTTTAATTTCATAGGCTCCAAATTCAATATGGTTGCAGGTCACAAAGTTATAAAATAATTCCTGAAAATCCCCAAAATCCCACCTCAAAAATAACCTGACGGCATTTCTCGGAGATGATAAAGGACAGGAGGTTTTTGTTTTTTTCATCAAGAGTCCTTACCTTTGCAATAGGAAATCAAATGACTGAATCATGATTAAACCAAAACAACTATTACTCGCTTTTCTGGTGATGGCAGCCGCGTTGCCAGCCGCTGCCGATGTGCATGAGCGCTATACGACAATGGTGAGCGACGCGACCACAACTTATGTCACCAAGCGTCCTCCCGCTGCAGAGCGCCTGTTCACCAGTGTCATCATCGAGAAGCGTATCAAGGAAGTACTCAAACTGATTAAGGGCAACCCGCGCCTGGCATGGATGTTTGAGAACTGCTTCCCCAATACGCTTGATAGTACGGTTCATTACCGTCTGGACGAAAACGGCGAGGATGACACCTTTGTCTATACAGGCGACATCCACGCGATGTGGCTGCGCGATAGCGGTGCGCAAGTGTGGCCCTATGTCAAGTATGCCAACCGGGACGAAAAACTGCGACACATGCTGCGCGGCGTGATCCTGAGGCAATTGAAGTGCATCGTGCTGGACCCCTATGCCAACGCCTTCAACGACGGACCGACAGGCAGCCAGTGGGAGAACGACCTCACCGACATGAAACCCGAACTTCACGAGCGCAAATATGAGATTGACTCGCTGTGCTACCCCATCCGCCTGGCTTATGAATACTGGCTGGTGACGGGCGATGACAGCATCTTCGGCGACCTTTGGATCGAGGCGGTGCAGGCGGTGTTACGCACCTTCAAGGAGCAGCAGCGCAAGAATGGCGACAAGGGACCGTACAAATTCATGCGCCGAGACATCGATGCCAAATCATCTCTCACATGGTATGGCTGGGGGCCTCCCGTGAACCCAGTGGGACTGATCGTATCATGTTTCCGCCCCAGCGACGACGCCACCGTGCTGCCCTTCCTAGTGCCTAGCAACTTCATGGCAGTGAGTTCGCTGCGCAAAGCCGGCGAAATCCTCCAGAAGGTGAACAGTGACTACTTGCTCTCCGAACAATGCCGCGGCTTAGCCCAAGAGGTGGAAGACGCCCTGCACAAGTATGCCGTCGTCGATCACCCCAAGTATGGCAAGATCTACGCCTATGAAGTGGACGGCTGGGGAGGCCGCGTACTGGCTGATGACGCCAATGTGCCCAGCTTGTTGGCAATGGGCTACCTGGGTGACGTGCCCATGGACGATCCCATCTACCGCAACACGCGCCGCTTTGTGTGGAGCGAGGACAACCCCTGCTTTTTCAAGGGCAAGGCCTGCGAGGGCATCGGCGGCGCCCACACGGCATATAATCTCATCTGGCCCATGAGCATCATGATGAAGGCCTTCACTGCCGACAACGACGAGGAAATCGCCTGGTGCATGCGCCAGCTGCTCACTACCGACGCGGGCACGGGTTTCATGCACGAGTCGTTCCATAAAGACGACCCCAACCATTACACCCGCGCATGGTTCGCCTGGCAGAACACCCTGTTTGGCGAACTGGTCATCCACTTGGTCGAGAAAGGAAAAACCGACCTGCTCGTCCATTGCCTGGATTAGTGAGAAGTGAGGAATTAGGAGTTACTGCTTTAGAAATACTAGAGTTACTGGATTTTATAATTTAGATCAACCAGAAACTACAGACCAAGGGCTCAACACTAAAAAAGCATTTGCAATCCCTATCAAATATTAAAATGATGGGGATTGTCTATTTGTACGCTACAAAAGCATTACCTTTGCCGCAGTTTTTGCATTTTCAACACTACTATAATCTAAAACATGAAAGAATACATCCATTTGACCGAGCAACAAATCGAGTCCTTGAAGAACAAAGACTGCTGGGCACAAGACTGGAACGATATCATGGTGACTGCCGACTTTGACGCCAGCCGCTGCCACCGTGTGCAATTCTATGGTTGGGCACGCCTTGGGAACGGACAAGGCACAGTAGAAATCACTGAGGGCTTTGTCAAGAACTGTGGAATCTACAATGCCACGCTGCGCAACGTGACCATTGGTGACGGCTGTCTTATCGAGAATATCGGCAACTACATGAATAATGTGAGCGTGGGCGACGGCTGCTATATCTCCAATGTGAGCACCATCGACACACAGGGAGAGCCCAACTACGGGCAAGGCCACACTATCGCCGTGTTGAACGAGGTGGGCAACGGCAACCTGCTATTGTTGAGAGACCTCAATAGCCAACTGGCGGCGCTCATGGTGAAGCATGGTGATAACAAGCCCTTGATGGATGCCATCAAGCGGATGGTGACCGAGTCGGTCGAGCAGTCACGCCCCATGTGCAGCACCATCGGCAACCATGTGAAGGTTGTCAACACGGGTGTCATTATCAATGCCATCATTGACGATGGCTGCCAAATCTGCGGCGTGTCACGCCTGAGCAACTGCACCATCAGCAGTTCCATGGAGAATCCCATCATCATCCACACGGGTGTCATTTGCGAGAACACCATCATCGGCGGTGGCTCTCGCCTGTTCGGCAATGTGAAACTGACCGACTGCTTTGTTGGCGAGTCCTGCCATCTGGAGAACGGCTTCACAGCAGCCAGCAGCGTCTTCTTTGCCAACAGCTATATGTCTAATGGCGAGGCCTGCGCTGCCTTTTGCGGCCCATTCACAGTAAGCCACCACAAGAGTTCATTGCTCATCGGTGCGATGTTCTCGTTCTATAACGCAGGTTCAGCAACCAATTTCAGCAACCACGCCTACAAGATGGGTCCCATGCACTATGGCGCCCTGGAACGTGGCTGCAAGACCGCCAGCGGTGCCTACCTGCTGCTGCCCGCCAACATCGGCGCTTTCAGCGTGCTGTTCGGCAAACTGATGTATCACCCCGACACGCGCGACCTGCCCTTCTCCTACCTCATCGCCTATGGCGACACGATGT
>JAFZSS010000212.1 GCA_017619255.1 Muribaculaceae bacterium | reverse complement strand
GGATTAAAGTTTATTATGGTGGTTAGAGAAGGTGCGTGGCGCGCTCGGGCGCAAAATGCACCTTCATCTTTTTACACTATAACCAAATGCTAAAATGGAAAAAATCTAGAAAATAGGAGGCAAGGTGTTGCGTAGTTCAAAAAATGTATCTATCTTTGCAGCCGATTTCGCGGCACATGTCTTGCTGACCTTGATGCTCATGCGTTAGTCAAGTCAAGAGTGTGACACTTGATCGTTGAAACTTCGATGTCAAGGCTATGATGCTAAGTGCCTGACAGTCAAGCGTAGGACGATATTGCGAAGCGGCTTTGAAATTATGCTTATATAGTGTTATAGCCGTTATTTGAGTGCCTTTTTGGCCATTTTTGCATGTTTTTTCGTCACGATGCTGGCATCGTTTCTCAAAAATCAAGCAAAACTGCCTCAAAAATCCATCTCAAAGTAATCGGCAATAATTTCAAAGCCACTTCTGAAACGAGCGAGACAACTATTGTTTGTTCAACCCTGTGATGCCGGTGAACTTCTCACACCGGTGGGGAAGAGCGCCCTCTCCACGATAGGTTGTCCACACCCGTATATTGTGCTGCGCCTGTGTTTTCTATGTACAGGCAGGCATGTATCGCGAGTCGATAATTGAGAAAACAAAAACAGAACAATAACCAAACTAAAGAAAGAAACTATGTCTAAAGTTTGTCAAATCACCGGAAAGAAGGCGATCACGGGCAACAACGTGTCGCACTCCAAGCGCAGGACGAAACGCAAATTCAACGTTAACGTCTTCAACCGCAAGTTCTATTGGCCCGAGCAGGGACAGTGGATTCGCCTGACCGTTTCAGCTGCAGGCTTGCGCAACATTAACAAGATGGGTCTCGACGCCGCCATGAAGAAGGCTGCCGAGGAAGGCCACCTCACTGAAATCCAAGTTATCAACCAGTAAGAAAGGAACAGAATTATGGCAAAGAAAGCAAAAGGTGATCGCGTGCAAGTGATTCTCGAGTGCACCGAGCAGAAGGGCACTGGCGTTCCCGGCATCAGCCGTTACATCACGACCAAGAACCGCAAGAACACCACCGAGCGTTTGGAGCTCAAGAAATACAATCCTTATCTGAAACGAATGACCGTTCACAAGGAGATCAAGTAATAACAACCCTTTTAACGACTATATATTAAGTTATGGCAAAGAAAGTAGTTGCAACCCTTCAGACTGGTGAAGGACGCTCATGGAGCAAATGCATCAAGATGGTTCGCTCCGAGAAGACTGGCGCTTATGTATTTGAGGAGCGCATGGTCCCCAACGACAAGGTACAGGACTGGCTGAAGTAATTGAGGCCATTCGATGATATTTGCCTGCCCGCAAGCCCTATTGGCTTGTGGGCAGGCTTCGTTTGATAAAAGAGCTTCTTCCATGCGGTGGATTGAAGCATTTTCATTATCTTTGTCGCTTGGACAAAATCATGGAATAATGAAACAGGACAAATACATCTTCACGCTCGAGATTGCTGTGCGGGACTATGAACTCGATAGCGAGGGCATCGTCAATAATGCCGTCTATCTCCATTATTTGGAGCATACCCGTCATGCCTTTGTCAAGCAGGAGGGCATCCCGTTCGGCAGTCTGACCCGTGATGGCCTGATACCTGTGGTTCGCCGCATGGAAATCGACTACCACACCCCGCTTCAAAGCGGCGATGTCATGCTGAGCCGGCTATGGCTGGAGCGCAAGGGGGCGCGTTTCATTTTCCATCAGGACATTTTCAGAAAGGCAGACGAGACGGCGGTCGTGAATGCCGTGGTCACCATTGTGTGCATGGCAAAGGATGGACGCATCGACCGCGGCGATGACTTGGCGGCTCGCATGGCTAAATACTTAGAGTGATCATGAGTGATGGACAATATAGCCCGATGACCTACCGCATCGCCTTTGCCAGCTTGCAGGGCATGGGCGTGGACCTGGCGCGCAAGTTGCTGGATGTCGTGGGCAGTGAGCAGCGGTTCTTTGACATGAACGAGAAGGAACTGCGTCAACTCACACGAGGCCGAAGCAAAATCTACCGTGACGACTATCGTGGCGAATGCCTGCGACGGGCTGTGCTCGAGGAAGCCTTCATCGGTGAGCATGGCATCACCGCCACATATTTTACCGATGATAGCTATCCCCATCGTCTGCTGGAGGCACCTGATGCCCCGGCAATGATTTATACACTGGGCAAGAGCGACCTTGAGGGTGCCCATGTGGTGAGTGTCGTGGGGACGCGGCATGCCACGCAGTACGGCATCCGTTTTTGTGACACGCTCATCGGCGACCTGGCGCAGCGTTTGCCGGACCTCGTTGTCGTGAGTGGTCTTGCCTACGGTATCGACATCGCCGCACATCGTGCCGCCTTGAAGCACGGTGTGCCCACTGTGGCGGTTTTGCCCCGAGGGTTGAATAAGATTTATCCCGCCACACACCGCAATGACGCGGTGGCCATCATCAAGCACGATGGCCTGCTGTTGACTGATTACACAAGCCAAGACGAGGTGCAGAAGAGCAACTTCCTTGCCCGCAACCGCATCGTGGCGGCCTTGAGCGACTGCACGGTGATTGTTGAGTCGGCAGGCTCGGGTGGTGCCTTGGTAACGGCATCGTTGGCCATGAGCTATAACCGCGATGTGATGGCCGTGCCTGGACGATGCGGCGACGAGTTCTCCACAGGTTGCAATAAGCTTATCGCCACCAACAAGGCTGCCCTCATCACCGGTGCCGATGACCTGATGGCCGCCATGCGTTGGGAAGGAACCAACCTCGCGCCCCAACAACTCGACATCTTTCCTAAGCTCACCAAGGAGGAGCAGGCTGTGGTAGATGTTATCCGCAACCATGGCGAGATTCATCTCAATGCCCTTGCCGATACCCTGCAAACACCGGTCTATAAGCTCATGAGCGTACTCGTCGAACTCGACTGCAAGAATGTCATTGTCACCCTCCCCGGCTGTCGCTACACCATGATATGATTCTTTTTTGCAATTTTTAATGCAAGGAATTTTGAGAGTCTGAAAAATCGCAGTACCTTTACATTTTCTTTTTATTACTAAAAACGAACTTTAAATTACACAATAATATGAATACTAACAGAATCCCCGACTCAGAATTTATCATCAATGATGACGGCTCTGCGTTCCACATCCATGTGAAGCCTGAGCAGTTGACCGACAACATCATCGTGTGTGGCGACCCTGGCCGTGTGACCATGATTGCATCCTACTTTGACACCCGTGACTGGGAAACCTCCAGCCGCGAGTTCCATGGCATCGGCGGTACCTATAACGGCAAGCCCATCATGGCGCTGTCTCATGGTATAGGCCCCGACAACATCGACATCGTGATGACGGAGCTTGACGGCCTTGCCAACATCGACTTTGCAACCCGCACCCCCAAGCCTGAGCACCGCACGCTCAACATCGTGCGCATCGGCACTTCGGGCGGCCTGCAGCCTTATGTGCCTGTGGGCACTCCCGTCATTGCTTCCAAGGCCATCGGCTTTGACGGCGTCATCAACTATTACGCTGACCGCAACAAAGTGGCCGACTTGGACTTTGAGAAGAAATTCTGTGAGTTCGTGAAGTGGAACAAGCTGTTTGCAAAGCCCTATGTCGTGGACGCTGACCCGTGGCTCGTCGAGAAGATCGGTCGCGACGACATGGTGCGCGGTTACACCATCTCGGCTGTGGGATTCTATGGACCCCAGGGACGCAAGGTGCGTCTGGAACTTGCCGAGCCCGAGCTGAACAGCCGCATAGAGAAGTTTGAGTACAACGGAGGTCATATCACCAACTATGAGATGGAGAGCAGCGCCCTTCAGGGTATGGCAGCCATGCTGGGTCACCGCGCAATGACCGTTTGCTCAATCATTGCCAACCGTGTTGCCACCGATGTCAATCCCAACTACAAGACGGCGGTCGAGGATTTGGTGCGCACTGTCATTCACCGTTTGACCGAGTGATGTGACGCATAGAATCGTGCGCTTGGATTCATAGTAAATGCCTCGTCGAGATGTGAATGTCGGCGAGGCTTTTTTATCAAACTCATGTTTTCTTTGAAGGAAAAATTAAAAAAATCTTAAAACGGCATCGGTATATAATATTGTCATACAATAGTGCGTTATAAAGTTGTAAATATTTAAATCAGGATTGCCTATGCACAAAATGACTACTTCGACTGAAAAAAAGAACGACATGATGACATCAGCAAGAGGCCCCAAAAAGGCGACAATCGAGTTCCTTAAGCAGTTTGCAAGGGCCTATCAGTACAATGTCGAGTTGCCGAGAGGATTAGAGTCGATGATTTTGAACTAAAGATATCATCCCCTCTCCCAAGGTAAAAGAAGCCTTCCCGCCAGACATCATGGGGAGGCTTCATTTTTCATTACATTTCTCGCGCTTTTGTGAGTTTGTCATGCTGTAAGGACACCGCATTTTTTTTCATGGGGGAGATGCCCCTGTTGTCTATGTCATGATATTTTTGTACATTTGCACCCAATAAGAAGATAACGAATGATAAACTTGATCAAGCGCGCCCTCACGGGTGCCGTATATATCGCGCTGATTGTGGCGGCCATCCTGCTGCTCGACAATTCACCGGTGATGTATTTGCTGGTGTTCCCGCTGTTGATTGTGCTGGGCATCGGTGAATTAATCACGATGGCTAAGGATGACGCTACCCAGTCATGGTTGGTGAACATTATCGACATGCTTGGTGGTGTTGGGCTGTTTGTGGCATTCTATCTGCACTTCAATGGTGGTGAGATGGAATCACGAGCCATGTGGCTGCTGCCGATTGCCGCTTACTTGCTGTTGCGCACCATCGTCCAGCTTTATCGACCGCAGCAGAATGCAGTGCACAGCCTGGAGCGTTCTTTCCTGGCACTGGGATATGTGGCATTGCCGGTTTCCATGCTTAACTGTATCATGAGCATCAGCGCACCGCGTTTGCTGCTCGGCTTATTCCTGTTCATTTGGCTCTATGACACTGGAGCTTATTGTGTGGGTGTGTTGCTGGGACGCCACCGTTTGTTTGAACGCATCTCGCCCAAGAAGTCGTGGGAGGGCGTGATTGGTGGCG
This sequence comes from Muribaculaceae bacterium, assembly GCA_017619255.1. GTDB lineage: Bacteria > Bacteroidota > Bacteroidia > Bacteroidales > Muribaculaceae > Sodaliphilus. The sequence goes on along the minus strand of JAFZSS010000212.1, from coordinate 1,853 downwards.
TGCTGCTGTGCGTAGCAGGCGCTTTTGCTTCCGACTATTGGTTTAATGAGGTTTTCCAAGTACCTGACCTGATGTTCTGGGTGGGCTTGAGTGTCGTGGTGGCTGTGTTTGCCACATTCGGTGATTTGGTGGAATCGCTCATCAAGCGCACCGTCGGAGTCAAGGACTCGGGCCACATCATGCCGGGACATGGCGGTATCTTGGACCGCATCGACAGCTTGCTGCTGGTGGTGCCTGCAGTACTGATTTATCTGACACTTATTGCACCCAACATCCGTTGATCCATGCGAGGCATCATTCCATCGCTCATCCTGCTACTGCTGTTGTCGCTGTCGTTATCATGCGGCGGCAATAAAGGGAAAAAGGAAATTCAGCATCAATTGCCTGACACGCTTAATGTGGGAACCCTGTACAGTCCCACTGGCTTTTTTATCCTCAAGGGTGACACTATGGGCTATGATTATGACCGCATCTGTGATTTCGCGCGTTCCCACGGTATCGCACTGCGTTTTAAGGTTGCCCGAAGTATGCCCGACCTGCTCAAAATGCTCGACAAGCGTCAGGTCGATGTCTTGGCCTGTGAGATTCCCGTGACAGCCGAGTATAAGTCGAGGGTGCTGCATTGCGGTGCTGTCAACGAGACCTATCAGGTGCTTGTCCAGCACAGCGGCAAGGATGCTATCTATGATGTGACTCAGCTCATCGGGTGCGATGTCTTTGTGGAGAAAGGCTCCAAGTATGAGTCCCGCCTGCGCAACCTTGACAACGAGGTGGGCGGCGGTATTTCCATTCACACGGTGGAGGGCGAGGCGGCAGTGCCCACAGAGCTCATTGCCAAAGTCTCACGACACGAGATACCATTCACCATTGTGGACAGCGATATCGCACAGATGAACCTGTCCTATTATGACAGCATCAATATCAGCCTGAAAGTGGGCTTCGCGCAGCACTCCTCATGGGCGGTGTCCAAGAAGGATCAGTGGTTGGCCGACAGCATCAACTTGTGGGCAGCTAGCAGCAATGCACAGGAGTATTCCAAGCAGGCCCTCAAGCACTATTTTGAGATGAACCGTGGCCCTAAGCCCGACTCTGTCAAGGTGGACACGCTGGCTGTGACGCCGCCGGGCGGCATATCACCCTATGACCATGTCTTCAAGCAATATGCCCAAGAGCTCGGATGGGACTGGAGGCTGCTGGCGGCCATTGCCTTCTCTGAGTCCGGCTTTGATCCCAATGCGACATCATGGATGGGCGCCCGGGGCATCATGCAGGTTATGCCGCACACGGCAAAGCACTTCGGCGTCAATGAGGAGGACTTAGGCAATCCCGAGGTCAGCATCCGCGTGGCAACGCAGATCCTTAAGGAACTCGATGGCATCATGCGGGGCCGAACGACCAAGGAGGACCACATCAAGTTTGTGCTGGCGGCCTATAACGCAGGGTCGGGTCATATCACCGACGCCATGGCTTTGGCCCGCAAAAACGAACTTAACCCGCGCGTGTGGGACGAGAATGTGGAGCAAGCCATGCTTTGGAAGATGGACCCCGAGTTCTACAACGACTCGGTGTGCTCCAACGGTTACTGCCGTGGCACCGAGCCCGTCGACTATGTCGTCAAGGTGCTCAACTGTTACGAGGACTACAAGAAGAATTATAAGAAATAGTATTAACCAATAAACAAAGAGGAAACATTATGAAAAAGAAACATTTGATCGTTGCCGCCGTGGTGGCACTTTCGGCATCAATGATGATGCAGTCTTGCATTGGCAGTTTTGCCCTGTTCAACAAGGTAAAGACCTGGAACGACCACGTGGGTGACAAGTTTGTCAACGAAATCGTGTTCGTCGCCATGT
>JAFZSS010000003.1 GCA_017619255.1 Muribaculaceae bacterium | reverse complement strand
GTTCCAGATCCTGCAACTCGCGCAGCAGGGCGTCAAACTCCTGATCGCTCACCGTGGGGGCGTTCAGCACGTAGTAGTTATGGTTGTGGCGGTTGATGATGTCCCGCAATTCCTTGATTCGTTGTTCAAAAAGGTCCATCTGTCTGATGATTGTTGGTTGTTTATTGCGCTAAAGTAATGTTTTTTTTTTGAAAAAAGCGTGTACTGATTCCATTTTTTGTTATTTTTGCGCTTGTTAATGAGATAACCAATGAAGTATATGAGAAAGATTTTGAAATATCTGGTGATCGCAATCACTGTTGCAGTGGTTTCCCTTGTATCGACCGGATGCTTGCGCCAAAATTATGTGTTCTTTGAGGACGGCGACTTTGACGGCGTGGAATTCTCGGACTACGACCTGATGCAAAATGCAGAGCTCGACATGGATGACATGGACCGCAATTGATAAAACCCTGAGTGTCACACGCCGCAGACAATTCCAGAGATGCATTTTAAAAAATATTAACAGGGTATGATTGCGTGAGTGACAGTCATTTAGGTGTTTATGATTTGGTCAAAATGTCACAATTAGTTGTCTTTTTAACATTTTGTTAAAGAATATTTTATTAAATTTGCAGCCAATATAATCCAATAGTCGTCAGCAACACTTGTCGCCAACGACGAAACAAAGAAACTAAACAGTTATATATGAACTTATTAGAAGATAAGTTAGCCCGCTATCAGGAGCCGCAGAAGGCTAAAGCCGCCGGCATTTATCCTTACTTCCGTCCTATCTCGAGCGAACAGGATACCGAGGTCATCATGAACGGCAAAACCGTGCTTATGTTCGGTTCCAACTGCTACTCGGGCCTTGTCAATGACGACCGCATCAAGCAGGCCGCCATCGAAGCCACCCAGAAATACGGTACCGGATGTGCCGGCTCCCCCTTCCTGAACGGTACGCTTGACCTTCACAAGGAACTTGAGCGCAAGCTTGCCGAGTATGAAGGCAAGGAAGATGCGATGATTTACAGTACCGGCTTTGGTGTGAACCTAGGCGTGATTTCCACGCTTACCGGCCGTGACGACTACATCCTGTGGGACGAGCAAGATCACGCCTCCATCATCGAGGGCCGTCGCCTCTCGTTCTCCAACTCACTCAAATACAAGCACAATGACATGGCCTCGCTGGAGGCTCAGCTCAAGAAATGCGAGCCTGACCGCGTGAAGCTCATCGTCACCGACGGTGTTTTCTCGATGGAAGGTGATGTGTGCAAGCTGCCCGACATCGTGGATCTGGCCCATAAGTATAACGCTAGCGTGATGGTCGACGAGGCCCACGGCATCGGTGTCTTCGGTGAAGGCGGCCGCGGCGTGTGCGACCATTTCGGCCTGCGTGACGAGGTGGACCTCATCATGGGCACCTTCTCCAAGTCGTTTGCCTCGTTGGGAGGCTTCATCGCCACCACGAAGTTGATCAACAAAAACCTGCGCCACCACTCGCGCAGCTACATCTTCACCGCCAGCATCACGCCGGCATCGACCGCCGCTGCGATGAAAGCCATCGACATCCTCATCGAGGAACCCGAGCGCCAGGAGCACCTGTGGAAACTCACCCACGAGGCCCTGCAGGGCTTCCGTGAGATGGGTTGCGAGATCGGTCACACCGAGACACCCATCATCCCGCTCTTCATCAGGGACAACAACAAGACCTTCGCCATCACCCGCGACCTGTTGAACGAGGGCATCTTCGTCAACCCGGTTGTCTCCCCCGCCGTGGCACCCAACGACACGCTCATCCGCTTCAGCCTAATGGCGACTCACACCCACGAGCAAGTCGCATTCGCGCTTGAGAAGATACACAAAGTCTTCCAGGCCCACGGTCTCGTGCCCTAAACAACGACATACACATCTTTATTAAATATGAGGTCATGCCCCTGCGGTGTGACCTCATTCCGTCAAAAAAGCGCCCTCAGCCGAGCGCAAGACGCGTCTCATCAGGCTTTTTTTTCTTCAAAAACCGAAAAAAAACCAAAAAACACTTGTCTGATAAAAATTATTAGTAATTTCGCAACATCAAACCGATAGAAACCACCTGTTATGATTTACAAATTTGTCATTGTCTCGGACGAGGCCGATAACTTCAAGCTGCAGATCGCCATTGATTCTACCGCCACATTCATGCAGTTGCGCAACATCATTCTTGACTCCGCCGGTTACAGCAAGGAGCAGATGGACTCCTTCTACATCTGTGACGACGAGTGGAACAAGGAAAGGGAAGTCACATGCATGGACATGGGCTCTGACTCCGACGAGGACATTTGGATCATGGATGACACGCAACTCGATGAGCTCCTCGATGAGGAGGGCCAGAGGATGAAGTTTGTGTTCGACTACATGACCGAGCGTTTCTTCAAGGTAAAACTCAAAGAAGCCATCCCCGGCAAGAGTCTCCACGATCCTCTGTGCGAGAGCAAAGTGGGTAATCCCCCTGCCGAAGATATGGACATCACTGAATTCATCACCATTCCCAAGATTCCCGATGCCAACAATATCGAGGCCATCGACAAGAGTGAGTTCTATGGCGACGAGGAATATGACGAAGACGAGATCTCTGACTTTGATGAGATGGACAACATCGACAATGACAATTACAAATTCTGACCATTATAAAACAGCATTTATCACCAAGCCGTGCCGCTTTATCGGGCACGGTTTGGTTTTGTAAAAAAACACCGTTTTATTTTGCAACATCAACAAAATAGACTACTTTTGTTGCCGTAAAACAAACAAAATAGAAGGACTATGAAGAAATTGATTTTAGCGTTCGGACTGCTTTGCGCGTTCACGATGACATCATGCATCGGGAATGATGACAAACAAGAGACCGAACAGGCCGAGACCGATCAGGTCGTTGAACAGGAACAAGCGCCCGAAGTCCAGTCTGTCACCGGTATAGCCGTCGACGGAGCGATGAACAGCGTATATCTGAAAGTGGGTAACGACACCCTCGACTACTCCTTTCCTGACCTGGAAAGCGAAAACCGCGCTTCGTGGGACATCAATGACACGCTGACGATCAAGTATGTCGAGACCGAGTACGGCGACAGCGTCATCGAGGTTATCAACGAATGCGCCTGACATAAGAGAATGACAATTGACAGGAACCAATGACACCGGTTCCCACAATATTGCGGTAGTAGCTCAGTTGGTAGAGCATCAGCTTCCCAAGCTGAGGGCCGCGGGTTCGAGTCCCGTTTACCGCTCAAATGTATAAAGAATTGATACCCAGATACATGGGTATCATTATTATACATCAAGACCTTTATCCATTGCCTTTCATGGAGGCAAACAGTTGAGAGACAGACATTAACCATATAAACCAGTTATCATGTATAAAATTGAAAACCATCCTATTCTTGACCTTCCAAAAGAAGAATATGTGGAGTTCCAGTTTGAAGGGAGAACCGTTCGCGGTCAGAAAG
>JAFZSS010000211.1 GCA_017619255.1 Muribaculaceae bacterium | reverse complement strand
TGATTATTCATCCATTTCAAGCACTTTGGAAAACCGCACCTGACTCTTGTACACAGGAAAAGACAAGGTGAGGATGATGCCGTTCTCGATGCTGGCCTGCACATCCTCGTCAATGGGCTCCATGGTGGCGTCAATCCATGTGGCGTCATAGTTCCCGCTAAAAACGGTTTTAGTCAGGTGACCTTTCAGCATGCCTGCTTGCCACATCGTTTTCTTGACCTGCGCACCACCCATATAGATGATGTCATAGCCCTTATCTGCACGCACGATAGCAAGCGTGTAACGGCCTCCCAGCCGCAGCCACTCGTCCTGCATGTCCCGATCCAGATATTGCCAGTAGCCCTCGATGGGGTCGGAACTGACCGCAAAATATTCGTCGAGGGCCTCGCGTGTCCAGTATGTCGTTGCCGCCATGACTTGCTCCTCGTTGTCAATGGTCAGGACAGCGCGTTCAATCGCCACCCTCGCTCCGGGTCCTACAAGATAGCCCACGGCCACAGTGCCTGCGGGGCGTGTGACATGCGCCTCAAGCACTTCTTGAAGTTCGTTCTTGCCGATGGCCACTTTCACGCCGCGCTCGTCCACATCGACACAGATGGTGTTCAGCTCATCCTCGAGCGAGATGCCCTTGCCGATTGAACACTCGGCTAGCACGCGCGTCTCGGAGTTGTTTCTCTCAATAATCTTGACCGTTATGGAGCGCTGGTCGGTGATGTCGTCAAACGGTGTGCTATTGTCACACTCGAGGACCACGGCACAATAGTACCCCTCAGTATCGTTGTTGAACACCAATCCCCACTGGGTATTGCTGATGGTGGTCTTCTCTCCGGTCATGGGATTCTTGATGCTGCGTGTCTTGCCCTGTTTGTTGTTCAGGTTGGCCAGGCGCAACTGATAGCGGTAAGACGGACTGGCCACAGTCATGGTGTCCAGCGTGATGGCGGTGGCCATCGTGGCATTCTCCTCGATGAGCCGGTCTTCCTCAATCGCCTTGTAGCGCCCCGCCATCCTCATTCCGGGATGGGGGAAGAGCCCGCCGAATTGATTCTCAACCGTGTTGTAATAAGACCTGGCTTCCACCTCCAGCCCTGAAGCCACGATTAATTCGATGATTAACAGGAACAATGCTCGTTTCATATTTCTTTAGTTTTCAGTTTGTAGGGCCTCGCCTTGGCGTGGCCGTCAGTTTTCAGTTTTTAGGCTAAAAGCTTAGTTCTTAGTTGAAGGCGGATGCTAATTCCTAATTTCTAACTACTCATGGTGGTACGGTTCGTGCCGCAGGATAGTGAACGCCCGGTATAACTGCTCGACAAAGACAAGACGCACCAGCTCATGCGGAAAGGTCATCTTGCTCAACGAGATTTTCTCATTAGCGCGGTCGTACACCTCGGGCGAGAAACCGTAAGGACCGCCCACGACAAACACCAGGCGCTTGCAGCCGCTCGACATGCGGCGCTGTAACCACTCGCTGAAGTCGATTGATGTGCGCTCGGTGCCATGCTCATCGAGCAACACCACATGGTCACTGCTCTCGAGCGTGGCAAGCAGAGCACGCCCCTCGGCAGCTTTTTGCTGCGCCTCACTCATGTTGCGCACCCCCTTGACATCACCGATGTAATGAATGCTGAACGATACATAATGTTGCAGACGCTTCACATATTCCTCGATGCCTTGACGGACAAAACCAACCTCGGTCTTTCCTATTACGGACAGCGTAATCTTCATTTTTATCGTTATTACATGTTTTTAAACTACAAAATTAGCATTTCCCCCGAAATATCACTATCTTTGCCCTCAAGAAAATGATTTAAAAGGAATTGATATGAAAACGCGTGAAGAACTGATTGATGAGTTGATCGACCTGGCGTTTGCCGAGGATATCGGGGACGGTGACGCGACCACCTTGTGCTGCATTCCCGCTGACGAGATGGGGCGTCAGCGCCTGATTGTAAAGGAAGAGGGCGTGCTCGCCGGTGTGGAGATTGCACGGCGTGTGTTCCAGAAATTTGACCCTGACTTGCAGATGGAGGTGATGATCGGAGACGGTGTTCATGTCAAGCCAGGCGACATCGCCTTTGTGGTGACGGGCAAGGTGCGTTCTCTGTTGCAGACCGAGCGCCTGATGCTCAACATCATGCAGCGCATGAGCGGTGTGGCAACCACGACGGCACGCTATGCCAAGTGCCTGGAAGGACTTAAGACCCGCGTGCTCGACACCCGCAAGACAACCCCGGGCATGCGCATGCTGGAGAAAGAGGCCGGCAAAATCGGTGGCGGCTGT
>JAFZSS010000210.1 GCA_017619255.1 Muribaculaceae bacterium | reverse complement strand
ACCAAGTGGAGTACATCAGGTAGTTCTTTGCGATTTTCACATTGATTTCGCTGGCCTGCTTGGGGTCAACCATCTTCTTGAATTTCGCGGGAGAACCTGCCCACAACTCGTGGGGACCCACCTTGGTTCCGCCGAGCACGACACTGCCAGCGGCAATGATGGCGCCCTCGCCGATTTCGGCATGATCCAGGATGATGCTGCCCATGCCGATGAGTGCCATGTCGCCTATCTTAGCGCCGTGCACGACCACATTGTGGCCGATGGAGACATCGTTGCCGATTTCGGTGACCGATTTCTCGTAGAGGGTATGTATCACACTGTTGTCCTGGATGTTGACGCGGTTGCCGATGGTGATGGTGTTCACATCACCACGCAGCACGGCATTGAACCAGATGCTGCAATCGTCACCCATGGTCACATCGCCCACGACGACCGCGCTGTCGGCGAGGAAACAGTTGTTTCCGATTTTGGGGTCAAAGCCCCTCACTTTCTTGATGATAGCCATTTTAGTTTTTAGTTTCTAGTCCCTAGTCCTTAGTCCCTAGTCCTTAGTTTCTAGTTGATGGATGGTCCTTAATTGATCTCACGGGTTTTGTCGGCAAGCCAGGCGGCTTCCTCGGCATTGAGCAGCGGCGTGATGCGCTCGCGCACCATACGGTGGTAGTCGTTGATCTGTGCCACCTCCTCGCTGGTAAGCATCGAGCGGTCGATGAGTTGCAGGTCATAGGGGAAGAGCGTCAATGGCTCAAACGCGAGGAAATTGCCGAACTCTTCGGTCTTGGCATCCTCAACGACGAGCAGCAGATTCTCGGTGCGGATACCATACTCACCCGTCTTGTACAGGCCGGGCTCATTGCTCAACACCATGCCGGGCAGCAGCCTTACATCAACCAGGTTGGTGCGGATGCTCTGTGGCCCCTCATGGCAGCCCAGGAAGTGTCCCACGCCATGACCCGTGCCGTGACCGTAGGTCATCGTTTCCTGCCACAGCGGCATGCGTGCCAGCACATCGAGCTGACAACCCGTGGTGCCCGTAGGGAACTTGGCGCGTTGCAAGGCCAGATGCCCCTTGAGCACAAGGGTGAAGTCGTGCTTCTCTTGTGCCGTGGGGTTGCCCAGGGTGATGGTGCGGGTAATGTCGGTCGTGCCGTCGAGGTATTGCGCACCGCTGTCCACGAGCAGGATGCCCTCACCGTGCAGTGTCGAGGCGCTCTCGTCGGTAGCCTCGTAGTGAACGATGGCGCCATGCTCCTTATAGCCGCAGATCATGGCGAAACTGTCCTCTCGGTACAGGTCCTGCTGGGCGCGGAATTCCATGCCCTTTTTCCACACATCGACCTCATTGATGGTGCCCTTGGGCGCTTCCTCCTCAATCCATTTGAACAGGCGGACCAATGCAGTACCGTCGCGTTCCATCGCGTGGCGGAAGCCCCCGATCTGTACCTCGTTCTTCAGGCTCTTGAGGTCGGTGATGGGCGAACGGAAGAATACACGCTGACTGGGCAGGGCGTTGGCCAGGGTGTCGCTCACGCGGTTCGGGTCGATGAGGACCACCTCGTGCTCGCTCACGCGCTCCAAGAAATGCACCACATTATCATAGTCCTGAACAGTGATGTCGCAGGCCTTGAGATGCTGGCGCACCTCATCGGTCAGCTTGTCGTTGTCAATAAAGAGAACCTTGGTCCTGCGAGAGATATAGGCAAACGCGATGGCAACAGGAGTGAAGTCTATGTCGCCTCCGCGCAGGTTCAGCAACCAGGCAATGTCGTCGAGCGCGGTGACCAGCATGGCAGTGGCATCGTTGTCCTCGAGCACCTTGAGCAGTCGTTCTATTTTATCGGTAGCTTCCTCACCGGCGTACTGCACATCGTGGACAAAAGCGGGCTTGTTGGGGCGGGCAGGACGATCTTCCCAGATGTGGTCGGCAGGGTAGAACTCGGTGACAAGCATGAAACCGTTCTCGCCGCAGAAGCGTTCCAACTGGTTCGCGTCCTGGGCGCTGTACAGTCTGCCGTCGATGGCGATGACAGCGTCTTCCTCGAGCACTTGCTGCAGCCACTCGTGGATAGTGGGGTCATTGCCCATGTTTTCCTTCATCATCACAAAGCCGCTGTCCTCCAGTT
>JAFZSS010000209.1 GCA_017619255.1 Muribaculaceae bacterium | reverse complement strand
ATGAAGTTGGCTCCCTGGTACTCATATTCCTTGGCCGCCTTCTTGAAGCAGCTGGAGATTTTGTCGATGCGGTTGTCCAGAATGTCGGGGAAACGCAGGAGCACGGGGGCCGTCACCTTGCGGGAATGCAGCTCGTCCATGACATCAGCCAGGTCCACCGGCACGCAAGTGCTCTTGGGCGTCACGGTGACATGACCACTGTCGTTGATGGAGAAATACTTGAGGCCCCAGCCTCCGATATTGTAGAGTTCGGCGCTGTCCTCGATGCGCCATTTGTTGATTGCTGACACGGCTTAGTAGTTTTGTTTGTCGGGTTATACAATGCGGTTAAATGTGAGCGCAAAGTTAGTGCAAGCCGAACACAATGGCAAGCAACGGGGCATTTTTTTTGAGTCGCTTGCATGCAAAACCTCACACTAAAGCGCAAAGACGCTAAGTTTATTGGTACCCGGGGAAAACTAATGAGGCCCTACATTTAGCGACTTAGTGTGGGGTTATATTCGTTGAATAGTTACGGCTAGCATCAGTGTCCCCACCGAGGGTGAAAAAAGACAGGGCCCCGTGTGAGGGTCCTGTCTTTTGTTATCGAATTGAAGTTTTACTTCGTTTCGGGAATCAGTTGGGCCAGGTGCCGTTCAACAGGAAGTTGATGAGCGTGGTGGCGTCGCTGATGTCAATGCCGCCCTGCAGGTCGCAGTTGGCGTTATCCATGTTCATGCCTTCCGAGTTGCCGTTCAACAGGAAGTTAATCAGCGTGGTGGCATCGCTGATGTCAACACTGCCGCTGTTGTCAACATCGCCGCGCAGGCCTGCGCTAACGGGAGTGGCCACGCAGGTAACAGCCTTGCTTACGGGATCGAAGGTAATTACAAAGTTGTAGGTGCCAGCCTCAACATCATACTCATAGTTGCTGCTGGGCCATGAATAATCCCAAGCATGGTCTTGAACGACCTTGAACTCGATGTGGGCTGCCTCTGCAAATACGACATTGTCCTTGGTCCAGGTGTAGATGCCGTCCTCGCCCTTCACCATGTCGTTGTCAGCGTCAGCTGCAGCCCAGAAGCTGCCGAACAGGTTCTCGGTGCCGGCAACGGTGTAGGTGTGCTCGACGGGAGTGATGCTGCCGGTCTTGGTCAGGGTGCAGGTAGTCGGATTCTCCTGAGCATCGGGATCGAAGGTGATTACAATCGTATAGACACCCTCGCCCTCGGTTAAGGGAACATGGATGTTACCCGACAGGGGATACTGATAGATTTCATAGGCGTGGTTGCCGACAATCTTATATTCAAAGTCACCTTCGAGAGAGACACCTTCCTTGGTCCAGGTGTAGATGCCGTCCTCGCCCATCACCATGTCATTGTTGGTATCATTGGTGTTCCAGCTGGTGCCGAAGACAGCTCCGGGACCAACAACGGTGTAAACCATCTCAGCGAAAGGATCCTCACCGTTAATGAACAATTTTACCTCATTGTTTTCAGGATTGAAGGTGATTTTGATGTTATAGGTGCCATCCTCAGTAAACTTATAATAGATGTTCCCTGAGGGCCATGAGTTGTCCCAGCTGTGGTCTTGAGTGACCTTGAACTCAATCTCGGTGCCAGCGGTCATCTCGGCATCCTTGGTCCAAGTGTAGATGCCGTCCTCGCCCATCACCATGTCGTTGTCCGTATTAGTGGGATCCCAGTTGGTGCCGAAGAGGTTCTCAGTACCAGCAACAGTGTAATCGGTGGTCTTGGTCAAACGATAAACTGTCAAGTGACCACCGGTGCCGGGATAATACTGATAAATGGTTACGCCTTCAGCATCAACCTCGGCCCATGGCCAGTTGATTTGGTTGCCATTTGCGGGTGATGTAACGGTAGCAGGCACATAAAGGAGAGGTTCGTCAGCTCCTGCCTCAGCGATAGCAAGGCCGTCAAGATAGTCTACATATCCAGTGCCCTTGTAATTATAAAGGAATAACTCCTTGCCGTCCCATACGAAGGGGAACATACCCATAGTTGTGCCTCTATAGGGAAGGCCAAATCCTGTGCCAACATAAGCGTCTGGTTGATCTGGGTCGGGCATCAACTTAACGGGAACTGCATTACGGGTGTTGTACAAGAGAGCATCATCTCCATTCAAATCCGTATAGGCATAGATGGGGGTTGTTGTTGTTGGGTTAACATTGCTGACTGCAGGAGCGTAAGATTCATCGGTGTTAACTTCGCCATCTGAAATCACTACTTTACCAATTACTTGAGCAAAATCACCAGTGGCATTTGTTGTAAAGTATAATTCACCTTCTGTCATCAGGTTTCCTCTGGCAGTGCCCAGTACATCGCAACGGCCCATGCCTTCTTCATAACATTCTGAAGGAATCTCATATACCTTTGACACGCCTGTTTCGAGATTCACAACAGTAAATGTTGGAACGGGATCATCCTCTGTAACCCAGTTGTTAGGGAAAGTTACATTGCTAAAGACAATGTTGCCGGCCTCGTCACGCGTAATAGTGCAGTTGGGGCTGCCTGGCATTTCGCCAATCTTGCCGGTCTGGTCATAGATGTAGATTGTGGATGTTGACTTGTCGTTGATGTAGAACTTACCGTTCATGCCCAAACCTTGGCGACAATTGGCCGCAACAATGTCTGAGATGTCGGTGCACTCCCATACTTTTTTAAGATTGTAGCCTGCGCTAGCGCCCAGTGCTACTGCTGCCATTGCAGCGATCAGTAATAGTTTCTTCATAAACCTGTAAATTTTTTAAATGTTAATATATGCGGTTATTATACATTGTTT
>JAFZSS010000208.1 GCA_017619255.1 Muribaculaceae bacterium | reverse complement strand
GCATAGCCGCCACCTGGAGCGCTGTGGAGCTTGAGGGTGGTCTTGGCGGTCACCTTTTTCTTAGTGATGACATAGGACTGCGGATTGGACTTGTAGTCGGCATTCTTGCCATCGGCATAGATGGTCGCCTCATACTTGCGTCCGGCATCCAGGAAATCGAGTTTGAGGACACTGTCATGAGGCTTGGTATCGGTTACGCTGCCCACATACCATGCGTCACTGTTCTTGTCCTTACGGGCGATGGTGACATACTCCATCGGGGCGGCCTCCAGATAGACCGAACGCTCCCATTCTACAGGCACATCTTTAATGAACTGGAACGCGTCCATGAAGGGGGCGTAGTTCTCAGGCAGGTCAGCTGCCATCTGTAACGGGCTGTAGAGCGTCACATAGAGCGCCAATTGGCCACAGATGGTCGAGAGCACATGGGTCTGCTTCTCGGGCGAGAATTTGGCCAGATCCATCTCGAAGATGCCTGGTGTATAGTCCATCGGGCCACCCTGCAGACGCGTGAACGGCAGGATAGCGGTGTGGCCGGGCTGTGTACCCGCAAAGGCCTGATACTCTGTGCCCAAGGCGCTCTCGTTGCCAATCAGGTTAGGCCAGGTGCGGCATAGTCCAGTGGGGCGCACCGCCTCGTGGGCATTGACCATGATATGATGTTTGGCAGCCAACTCCACACTATACTGGTAGTGGTTAACCATCCACTGGCCGTAGTGGTACTCACCTCGAGGAATGATATTGCCCACATAGCCGCTCTTGACAGAATTGTAGCCATACTTGTCCATCAACTCGTAAGCTGCCTCAAGGTGGCGCTCATAGTTGCGGATGCTTGACGAGGTCTCGTGGTGCATCATCAGGCGCATACCCTTACTGTGGGCATACTCGTTAAGCATCTTGATGTCAAAGTCGGGATAGGGCGTCACAAAGTCAAACACATAGTCCTTGCTGTTGCCGAACCAGTCCTCCCAACCTTCGTTCCAGCCCTCGATGAGCAGTTGGTCAAAGCCGTTGGCAGCGGCAAAGTCGATATAGCGCTTCACATTCTCGTTGCACGCGCCATGGCGTCCGTTGGGCTGCAACTGGCTGTAATCGGTCTCACCGAGCTTGACTGACGGCAACTGATCGGTATAGTTCCATGTGTTCTTGCCGGTGATCAGTTCCCACCACACACCCATGTATTTCACGGGCTTGATCCATGACGTGTCCTTGATTTTGCACGGCTCGTTCAGGTTCAAAATCAAGCGCGATGCCAGCACCTTACGCGCGTCATCCACTATCATGATGGTGCGCCACGGCGTGTGGCAAGGCGTCTGCATATAGCCCTTATTACCTTGAGCATCAGGAGTTAGCCATGACTCAAACACCATGTTCTTGTCATCCAGATTCAAGTGCATGCAGGGGTAATCCACCAGCGCTGCCTCATGCAGATTGATGAAGATGCCGTCATCGGTCTTGAGCTGCAAGGCAGTCTGCACACCGGTGTCGCTGAACTGCGTCTGGGAAGCGTTAGGCGTGATTTTATTACCGAACTGACTTCTGATTTCACTCAGACGCGAGCAGGTGAACTCATACTCCTGGGTGTCATAATCACCGGCAATCCACCAGGCAGTCATGTCACCAGGCATGGCAAATTGTGAGTGCTCCTCCTTGATGACAAAGTAGGTGAGATTGGGCTGCTGCGGGAACTCATAACGGAAACCCAGACCATCATCATAGACACGGAATCTCACGACGATATAACGGCCTAACTGGTTCTGGTTGAGCGTGACAGCCATCTCGTTATAGTGATTGCGGATAGTGCTTTCCTCTCCCCAAACGGGCTGCCAGGTCTCATCAAACGATGAATACTTTGCTGTCAACAGCGAAAAGCCATCACACAACGAATTCTGATCCAAAGCCTGCTTATTATCAAAATTGCCGAAGTCGCTATTGCCCTTCACACTGGCCAACTCCAAGCCCAAACGGCTCTCTTTGATGACCTGCTGCCCATTAAACACTACATCATAAACAGGCACACCGTCTTTCACATCAAAATTCAATGCGATATTCCTGCTCGGAGAATAGACGGTCTCCACATTGGCCGACAAATATGCCGGGAAAAACAATGCCACTGCCACAAGTAGCATCAGAGCTATGTATCTAATATTCATTATAATAGGGTTGATTTAGGAGATGAGTATCACTTGATTCAACGACGCTAAATTACAAAAAAATCTGATGCGCCACCACAACCAGATAACAAAATCTCACTCCCCCACTTCTCACAATACTCTCTCTTGCCCCTAATACTCAGAGCTCTCAGAGAACTCTGAGATCTCTGAGAGATAATAAAAAAACGAGGGAGCCGCTGTTTTACCAGTGACTCCCTCTTAGGGGGCGGTTACCTGCGCCTTCCCATGCCGCAGACCGTCGGCGTGGTGACGCTTAGGGCTCTGTGCCAGGAACGGGAAGAGACGGGACCCTCACGCGGCTGGCCACATGCGGGATATAAAAAAACGAGGGAGCCGCTGTTTTACCAGTGACTCCCTCTTAGGGGGCGGTTACCTACTCTC
>JAFZSS010000207.1 GCA_017619255.1 Muribaculaceae bacterium | reverse complement strand
GGTCAATGAGTTGGTTCTTCTCGGGAACGAGGTAGTAGGTGTTGTCGGTATAGGTGTCGGCATCCTCGTGCACATTGCTGTAGCGGTAGTTGAGCATCAGGCTCTGGCTGCGGCCCGGGTGGCTGGCGACCTTGTGGTTATAGATCAGGCGTGCGCCCCACTCGTAACTCTTGCCATCGTTGAAGAAGTTGCTCAAACTGCGGTTCACTGGCGTCCGAGCGGGATCACCGGCTAACAAACGGGAGGAGTCGGCGCGCTCGCTCTTGTTGAAGTTGAACGAGAAGTTGGGGCGGAAGTCGATGGTGTTGTTACTGTCCACATCCCACTTGATGCGGAAGTCACCACGCAGGTTGTGGCTCTTGTCACGGGCGGATGTGCTGGCGTCCTCGTAGCTTGTGGAGTCCTGTAGCAGGTACTGACGCGCCGTGCGGGTGCGGGTGTCGCGGTCGCTGTGACTGTACATGATGTCGCCGCCCACGCGGAAGTGGTCATCCTCCTTGGAGCCGACATTGAAGTTGATGCCGGCATACTGCGATGTGGTCACGCCACGGTCGCCGCCGAAGCGCTGGAAACGCCCTGCGGCACCATCGCCGAAGCCCAGGTTGTTCACATTGTTACCGCCACCCAGGATGGTGAACTGGTTGCCGTCGCGGAAGTGGTTGATCATCACATTGCCCGCATAGCGGTCGTCGGTGCCATAGCCGGCATTGACAGTGCCAAACCAACCGTTGTTCATACCTTTCTTGACCGTGAGGTTGATGACGGTCTCGTCATCGCCGTCGTCCACACCGGTGAGGCGCGCGAGGTCACTCTTGCGGTCGATGACCTGGAGTTTGTTAACCATGTCGGCAGGAATATTTTTCGAGGCCACTGTGGGGTCGTCGCTGAAGAACTCCTTGCCGTCGATGAGAATCTTCTTCACCTCCTTGCCGTTGGCGGTGATTTTGCCGTCACTGCCCACCTCGACGCCCGGCAGGCGCTTGAGCAGGTCCTCGACCACGGCATTGGCCTGGGTCTTGTAGGTGTCGGCATTGAACTCGATGGTGTCCTCCTTGACGGTGATGGGGCTCTTGACGCCCACGACCACGGTCTCCTTGAGCATGATGGTGTTAGGATCCATCTTGATGACGCCCATATTGACATCTCGACCGTCTTCACCGACCGTGACATGCTTGATGAGGTCGTTGTAGCCCATATAGGACAAACGCAGCAGGTAATGGCCCGGTTTGATGCCCTTGAGGTTGAACACGCCGTTCATGTCGGTCGTCGTTCCCTTGACCAGCGTGCTGTCCTTACTGGCTTTCAGCAAGCGCACCGTCGCCTGGATGAGCTCGGTGGTGTCCTGTGAGTCAATCAGGATGCCGTTGATGACTGCAGCCCGCGCGGTCAACGGGGCCAGGGCAGCCAATAGCAAAATAAACGATAGTATCTTTTTCATTGGTTTGTCAAATCGCGTTATGTGTCAATAACGGCACAAAAATAATTGAAAACAATGAAACAAAACAAATAATTTAGATAATCCCACCTTTTTTATAGACGAATAACAATGGTTAACGCATTTAGAACTTTTTTTCCCCTTGAGTTTGGTATTCTATCCTAAATGCACTAAATTTGCGGAAAAATAACACGACATTCTGAGTTATGAGCAAAGTCATTATCATTGGATGCGGTGGCGTCGGCACCGTGTGTGCACATAAGTGCGCGCAGAACCCCGATGTGTTTAATGAAATCGTGATTGCCTCGCGCAACCGCGCCAAGTGTGATGCCGTGGCACGCGCCATCGGCAAGGACAATGTCTCTACCGACCAGGTAGATGCCGACGATGTGGACCAGCTCGTCGCCCTGCTGGAGCGCCACAAGCCCGACATGGTCATCAACCTGGCCCTGCCCTATCAGGACCTGACCATCATGGAGGCCTGCCTGCGCTGCGGCGTCCACTATCTGGACACCGCCAACTATGAGCCCCGGGACGAGGCACACTTTGAGTACAGCTGGCAGTGGGCCTACCGCGAGCGCTTTGAG
>JAFZSS010000206.1 GCA_017619255.1 Muribaculaceae bacterium | reverse complement strand
TCGCTAATGTACGCTACTTCAACATGGCTGGTCAGGAGATGCAGGAGGCCAACGGTATGACTATCGTTGTTACCACCTACACCGACGGCACCACCAGCGCCATCAAGGTGATGAAGTAAATCAAGCTTCAAAGCTATTAGCGATTAGCTTTTAGCAATTAAAAAACAGGCGACCCATCCCGGGCCGCCTGCTTTTTTTGTCTCTTCTCAGTGGTTGACCCTCATCGAGGCTCGCCATGAAGTGGAGCCGCTGTCACCACGCCACACAGACCTACGGCCTGTGCGCCGTGGTGTTACCTCAAGTCAAGGCCAGCGGCCTTGTTGTGGTCTTCGACCACTATTTCTCCCTCCTTCTTTCCCAGGATAGCGCTGGGGGTCCAGTGCAGCGCCAGCGGTCCAGTTCGTCCAAGTTTCCACAGATTCCTGGGGTAAATGGCTGGGAAGTGAAATCTTTTTAGTACCTTTGCAGGTTATAATATGAAAAAGGAAGTGGAAACGAGATACATCTTTGTCACCGGCGGCGTGGTATCGTCGCTGGGAAAGGGCATTATCGCCTCGAGCATCGCCCGCTTGCTGCTCTCGCGCGGCTACAGTGTCACCTGTCAGAAGTTTGACCCTTACATCAACATCGACCCGGGCACATTGAACCCCTATGAGCACGGGGAGTGCTATGTCACCGTCGATGGCCACGAGGCGGACCTGGACCTGGGGCACTATGAGCGCTTCACCAACATCAAGACCACCCGCGCCAACAATGTCACTACGGGCCGCGTCTATCAGAGCGTCATCGACAAGGAGCGCCGCGGCGACTACCTGGGGAAGACGGTCCAGATCATCCCGCACATCACCGATGAGATTAAGCGCGATGTCAAGCTGCTGGGCACCACCGGCAAGTATGACTTTGTCATCACCGAGATCGGGGGCACCGTGGGTGACATCGAGGCGCTACCTTTTATCGAGGCCATCCGCCAGCTGCGCTGGGAGCTGGGTCGCCGCTGCATCTGCGTGCATCTGACCTATGTCCCCTATATCAGCGCTGCCAAGGAGCTTAAGACCAAGCCCACGCAGCACAGCGTGAAGCTGTTGCAGCAGGAGGGTATCCAGCCCGACATCCTCGTGTTGCGCACCGAGCACCAGCTGCCCGCGATGATGCTGAAGAAGGTGGCCCAGTTCTGCAATGTGAGCCCCGATGCCGTGGTGCAGTCGCTTGATGTGCCCACCATCTATGAGGTGCCCCTGAAAATGCACGAGCAGCGCCTGGACAACATCATCCTCGAGAAGACGGGACTCTCCAGCGACGGCGAGCCTGACCTGGAAAAGTGGAATGAGTTCCTCGCCAAGCTCAAGGGCGCCAAGAAGGAGGTGCGCATCGGCCTCGTGGGCAAGTATGTGTCTCTGCAGGATGCCTACAAGAGCATCGACGAGAGCCTGTTGCATGCCTGTGCCTACCATGACCGCCGTCTCAAACTTGACTATATCAACAGCGAGCATATCCACGACGGCAATGTCGAGCAGCTGCTCAAGGACCACGACGGCATCGTCGTTGCCCCGGGCTTCGGGCAGCGCGGCATCGAGGGCAAGTATGTCGCCCTCAAGTGGTGCCGCGAGCACGACATGCCCACCTTCGGCATCTGCCTGGGCATGCAGTGCATGGTCATTGAGTTTGCCCGCAATGTCTTGGGCCTGACCGATGCCAACAGCACAGAGATGGATGAGAAGACCACAAACAATGTCATCGACCTCATGGAGGACCAGAAGACGGTGACCAACCTGGGCGGCACGATGCGCCTGGGCGCCTATGCCTGCTGCGTGAAGCCTGGCACAAAAGTTGCAGAAGCCTATGGCAAGACTGACATTGAGGAGAGGCACCGTCACCGCTTCGAGTTCAACGACGAGTACCGCAAGCGTTTTGAGGACGCGGGCATGACCATCGCGGGCGTGAATCCCGAGAGTGGCCTTGCCGAGGTCATTGAGCTCACTGGCAACCGCTGGTACATCGGCACACAGTACCACCCCGAGTACTCCAGCACCGTGCTGAACCCGCATCCCCTCTTCATGTCATTTATCAATGCGATAATAATGTCCAAAACTCCGTCGGCGTGACACAACAACACGGCACGGAATCCTCATGCCACCGCTACCTGTTTATCGCGCGAAGCGCGAGAAATTAAACAAAAATTTGAATAATAATTAAACACGATATTTCATACAATATTTGCCATTTATTATGATGACAATAGCAGATATAAATCATCGTTGTCAATGGTTTTACATGATCACGGGTGTGGCGATGCAAGTGCATGTCGAGTATCATCCCGGCTTGTTGGAATCTGCTTATGAAGCTGCAATGGTTTATCTGCTTAGTCAACAGAATGTGAAAGTAGAGGAGCAAGTGAACTTGCCCATCTATTGGAAAGATGTAAAGCTCAACAAACATTATTGTATGGATCTGGTGGTTGGAGGTGACACCATTATTGAATTGAAGGCGGTCAAATATATTAATAATGATCATCGCAAGCAATTATGGAACTATATGCACTTGACTCACATGGCATTTGGGCTATTGTACAACTTTGGTTGCGGGAGCTTATTCAGCGAGTGGTATTACCGGCGGGATGATGGCAAGATTATTAAGCTCAATTGGCGTGATAACCATCTGATAAATGAGCTGGAGTGTTTGATATGATTTTTGCTTAATTTTTAAATATAATTTTTGTTTAATTTCTCCGTGCGCAGCACGGATAATACAGGCAAGAAACAAAAAACTTTAAAATATATAATGGACAGAAATACATTTTTGGGATTGTTGCTGATGGGACTCATCATGTTTGGGTTCATGTGGCTTAAAAAGCCCAGCGAGGCCGAGTTGGCTGAGCGTCAGCGAC
>JAFZSS010000205.1 GCA_017619255.1 Muribaculaceae bacterium | reverse complement strand
AGCCCGTCGTCATGCCGCACAGCGCAACCACGGCGGCAATCATCAAGTATTGCTTCATCTGTTTCATCGCTATAAGAGTCAAATAGTTCTTCGCCCGCAAAGGTAGTCATTTTTCCAATCCACCAACAAAAAACACAAAAAACTGCGGTCATAATCGCGTGAAGAAGCAGGAAAAACCACGACCATAACCGCAAGAGACAAATAAAGTTTACTGTAGTGAAGGGAGGTAATCTACTGTTTATCAGTCAGTTTTTTCTTTCTATTTGCCACGAGTGATGCCTCCTTGGAGATCATCGTTTGTGATGGTGGTGTCTGTCTTCTTGACGCTGCTCTTGAGTTTGCCGAAGCGAAAGGATAAAGAAAGCCTGAAGTATCGTCCGTTTTGGGCGTTAACATAGTCATCACTGGCGAGGATGTCGCCTTGTGTCGTGCGTGTCTTGAAGTGCATGTCCTTATGGAATGGAGCACAAGCCAGCAGGCTCACGGTAAGGCGGTCTTCGCTCAGGAAAGAGCGCTGCAGCGTGAACGCGTAGCTATTCCACGGCTCGTTATAAGTGTAAACATCTTGGCTACTATTCCCTAATTGCCCGAAGATGTATCCCGACAACTGGAGTTTCCACGGCAACATTTGTGCTGCGTACAAGTAATAGTTCAAGGATGTGCAATGCTGCTTGAGTTGCTGCTCCTGATTCTCATATAGGTTGCTGGAGAAATTCAGGTTGGCGATGAATGTGGTGTTGTCAAAAGGCTTCCACTGGATGTAACTCTCAACTTGCCAACGGCGTTGACGCAGGACATTGTCATAGGTAAGATAGCGGGTGTCACCGTCGGCATAGATGATGTTACTTAAAGCATTGTTGGTGAACTTATATTGCGGCCAAAGTTGGAGCGTGAGATGCTGTCCGACATACATATAAGGCAGCCCTATGGAATGGCTGCGGGTGCTGCCTAGGTTGGGATTGCCAAACTGCACCGACATGGGATAACTGCTCACTGCAGGATTGAGATAGGTGATGCCTGGGCGATTGATACTTGTTGTATAGACGAGTTTCAGCGACTGCCGATCATCGATTTGGTACTTCACACTGGCTTGCGGCACCCAGTCATTCAGGTGCTTGTCAAAGTCGGCGGACTTGCCGTCGGGGTAATGCCCTTTCATGAAACTGTGCTCATATCGCAACCCCGCACGTGCCGACCACTTGGCATGGCTCCACAGATAATCGATATATGCAGCCGTGATTTGCATAGAGTGGTCGAACGCATCGCTGGTGGTCGTGAAGACGTCGTCGTAGAAACGCTGGGTGTTCTCGCTATTGTTTCGGCGGTCGATATACTTGGTGCCCACTTCTAGCTTGTGTCCTTCCCACAGTGGACGAACATAATCAATCTGGTACGTATGCTCGGTGAAGCATTCATTGACGTGATGCAGGAATCCGTTGTAATTAAAGGGGAAGTTCTCCATGTTGCTGTAATTCGTCTCCTGCTCGGTGTGCTGGCGGGTCAATGCGAGCATATAAGACAGGGTCAGTCTCTCACCAGAGCGTCTCATCTTGTGCTCATAATCCATCCTGCCATTCCAGGAGTGGTGGCTGTAACTGGGCATCCAATATTGTTCACTGTAATGGTACATTTCGTTGCCGCTGGCGTCAAACATCGATATCAAACCACCGCCCAGCACATCCATCTTGTAAAAATAGCCGCCGAACGAGGCCGAGAGCAGATTGAGCGTGTCGATATCGAGGCTGGCGTTAATATCCGCAAAATGGACTTGTCCTGGATTGCAGCCTTCGCTGTCAATGATTTGCCGGTTGCCCGTGTTGACAATCGTGCGCTCACGATATTGTGTGTTTTTCGTGACTTTCTCGCCCATATCGCTGTAGCCATAATCAATACTGACGACAGCCTTACCTAGTTGTGTCGCAAGATAGGTGCCCAGCGATTTCCAGTTCAGCGTATTGTAGGCGGCCCTAACCGTGCCAGTCACTCCACCCATCCGTTTGTTGTCCATCATCACGATGTTCAGGATGGCATTCACACCCTCGGCATCCTCACGAGCTCCCGGATCGGTAACCACCTCTATGCGCTTGATGGCCGATGCGGGCATGGCTTTTAAGACATCCTTGGCATTTTTAGAGAGCATCGGGTCATAGTGGCCGTTCTTGTAGATTTTGTAACTCTGGTTGCCTTTCACGAGGATGTTGTCCTCGCCGTCAACAGTGACCATGGGCACCTTGCGCAGCATGTCCATCACGGTCTGCGTCTTGGAGTCTTGGTCTGCTTGCACATCATAGGCGAGGCGGTCCACTTCTTGTTTGATTAACTGTTGTTGCGCCTTGACGGTCACGCCGTCGAGCATGATGCTCCAGGTCGTGGTGTCGGTTTCCTCTACCGTTGTCGAGTCGGCGGGCGTTTGGGCATGACAGGTAAGCCCCCAGGCGACTGCCGCAACGGCGAAAATGATACATTTTGTCATAATTGTCATATTGATAGGTGATTAATGGTTAGTATCTGTGAGAGGCAAAGACATGAGAGGACTGGGAACATGGTGATATGTCCCCCGGGCGGCGCGGCATCTTCACGACGAGCTGCGCTGCTATGACTTAATAAACATCACTATTTTATGAAGTAGGTGTGCCCTCTCGAAGTCTTTGCTATTGGATTTTTGCTTCGAGAACATCTCCCATATTCTGGAGGAACAGCAGTTCGTTCTCTTGCAAGAGGTTTTTGGATTTCAGTTTCTTGTAGCATGATGACACTTGCTGGAGGGCTATCTTGAGGTCTTGCTGATCCAGACAGTCGGTGTTCTTGCACAACTCGTAGAGTTTCGACAGGTAGATATAGCGTGAGTCCTTGTCGTCACGCTGAATCTTGTCCAAATAAAACAGCATTTTTTTCATCCAACTGCTTGACGATTCGGCGCCCGATGAGGTGGTGGTGACGACAACGGTGCTTGAAGAGTTGTTCAGCCTTTCCATGCCTTCGTTGAATCTCGCCATCCTGGCCTGCAGCGTCTCCATCTTGGCATTGAACTCATCCATGTCGAAATCATAATCATTGAGGGTCCAGTTGCCAGAGTCGCTAAAAGACTTGGGATGCGCCTTGGACGCGACTGGGCCGAAGGTGGTGATGACCCGACCCTTGACACTGTCGCCGCTGAAATTACTCCACTCGAGAGTGTAGGTGTTGCGGTAATCGCTATTCTCCGACAGGAAGAAGCCCACCGTGTAGCAGTTGTCGGCATCGGCCCCTACAAGGACGCTGTTTTCGGGACTGTAATAAAGCCGAACGCCCGAGTAAGGTATTCTCTCATTGGCGGTGTTCCACCACATGGTATACAGGTAAGGGACCTGTTCATTTTTCGCGTCATCGTTGATCTGCTGATAGATTGATACAGCTTGTTCTATCAAGTAAGCCTCACGGCCACCTAATTTGAATTTGACGATTTGTAGCTCACCGTCCTTTTCGTTGGTCTCGGGATTGTCGTGAGTACTATAAGTGAGTCCAAGGCTGCTGTTTTTAGCATGTTGAGTAATGCTCTCAAGCGCCTCCTTGATCCTGTTCTCATAGATGTTGGCACTTGCCATGACTGGCGCTAGAATGGCGACCAATGCCATGATATTGCGAATAATTTTCATAATGCCGGAATGTTGGTTGTTGGTTGATTGTTCAATTCGTTTTCTATTTCTTGTTCCATGTCAATAAGGACAATGCTGCCGTCCTCGTTCAGTACCGTTTTGTAGCCGTTGGCCTCCAGGTCAATGATAAAGGCACGGCGCTTGAGGTCGTCTAGTTCACGCTGAAGCCGCTCGTTCTCTCGGGTTAGTTTGTCGTTGTGGGCCTGCAAGCGTCGGACTTGTGAGGTGGCATTCACACGATGCATTGAACTTGTTTGAGTGCCAGGAGTTGTCGTCGTCAGTTGTGGTGCTGTCATTTCTGTTGTTGACTGTATGACGACGGGAGTATCCACTTGCTGTTTGGCAATGGTGGGCGACGGAGTGGATGATGACGGGTGATACAGCACTGCGGTTCCCACGATAGCGGCTGTGATGGCAGCGGCGGCACCGATGCCCCACCAGCGGTGCTCCATAAGACTTGCCAGTGTTTTGTTGGGTGTTTCGGTGGGCAACAGTTCGCCCTCCATGCCGCGGTCGAAGAAATCGAACATGACACGGTAGTCTTCCCATTCAGCGGGCACATCATGGGTGCGGAAGAAATCGGCGAGTGCCTTCTCTTCCTCGATGGTGGTCCGCCCGTCCATGTACTTGTCGAGCAGTGCTTTGATGTGTTGTTGTGAGTACCGTTTCATCATCAGTTTCTGTTGGATTGTTGTCTGATTTCTTCTAACAGTTGTCTTCGAGCCCGAGCCAGCAGGGTGCATACACTTGACGGTTGAATGCCCATGATAGCAGCAATCTCATTGCTGGTGCGATGCTCGACCTGCCTCATGTGCAGGATGGCATGTTGGGTGGGCGGCAAGTTCCTGATGCGTTCTTGAAGCCATCGCTCGTCCTCGCGTTGCTCGATGATATCGAGGGGAGAGGGAGATGTGAGGCTGGTGACCTGCCGCTCGTCGAGCGGGAGCGGCGGCTTGTGCCGCTGATGGTTCAGCACTTGGTGGCGGGCAATCGTCGAGGCATAGGCCTCGGGATTGTAGAGCCGGGGATCGTCACGCATCTGCCACAGGCGCAACATCGTCTCCTGGGCGATGTCCTCGGCTGTGTCCTGGTCGGCGCCTGCTGCCGCAGCCGCTTGCAGGGCCAGTTGCCTGAGCCGAGGTGCTTGTTGTTCAAATGCGTCTATCGTCATCAATTGTTCTTGTAAACCGTTTTGCAAAATCGCTTACATGATAATAACACGCAAGGACCCCGTTTTTAAACAAAAACAGCGTAAAAAAATGTGAAAACAGGAACAATCGACATGCTGAAAACCGCCAGTGCGGGATGTTAACCGAAAAATTTAGCTGAATTTGGCGGTTGTAACCGAAAATTTTAGGGATAATTTGGCGGTTATAACCGAAAATTTTACTATAAATTTGGCGGTTTGGATGATTTGATATATCTTTGCGGTCAAGAAATATCGATAGTTAAACAAATGATACAGAGACAAATCGAATCTGGACTTCAGCAAGACTTCGGTCTAGGTAAGGTGATTGTGTTGTTGGGAGCCCGTCAGGTTGGTAAAACTACGCTGCTTGAGGCTTTGAGCCGTGATGCAAATAATGTCCTTATGCTCAACTGTGATGATCAGGAGGATGTTATGCTCCTTGAGGATAAAAGTACCACCGAGTTGAGAGCTCTTTTGTCGCCTTATCAATATGTATTTATTGATGAGGCCCAGCGAGTTAGGAATATTGGATTGACCATAAAAAAGATGGCTGACCTGAAATTGCCGACCCAGGTGATTGTCACGGGGTCTTCGTCGTTAGAGTTGGCCAACGACATCAATGAACCGGCAACAGGCCGCACTATAGAGTATCGGTTATATCCTCTTTCGCTGGCAGAGATGGCAAGGGAGACCAGTGAGCGCGAGGAGTCACGCATGTTGCACCAGAGGCTTATTTACGGTTGCTACCCTGGAGTCGTTACCGACACGGCTCACGCAAAACGCACATTGGCCGCCCTGGCGAATGATTACTTATATAAGGATTTATTAGCTTATAAGGGAATCAAAAAGCCGGATGTTCTTCAAAAACTGGTGCGTGCCCTTGCCTTGCAACTGGGCAGTGAGGTCTCGTACAACGAGTTGAGCAATCTATTGGGAATAGACAAGGAAACAGTTGAGAACTATATCGGGCTGTTAGAGAAATGCTTTATTGTTTTCCGTCTGGACTCTTTCAGCCGCAATTTGCGCAACGAGATCAGAAAGGGCAAGAAAATCTATTTCTACGACAATGGCGTGCGTAATGCCGTGATTTCCAATTACGCACCTCCTGAACTCAGGGTCGATATGGGTCCACTGTGGGAGAACCTGATGGTGAGTGAGCGAGTCAAGCGAAATATGTACTGTGGCAGTTTTGCGAAATTATACTTCTGGCGCACCCATGACCAGAAGGAAATCGATCTCATAGAGGAGGAAGACGGCATGATACGGGCATTTGAATTCAAATGGAATCCGCGTGTCAAATCACATGAGCCGAAACAGTTCATCAAGACATATTCCCCTTCAGGATTCACCGTCATTACTCCCGAAAATTTTTGGGATTTTGTGAAATAGGAGTTACATCAAGAAGAACATCATCATCAGATGTTTTTGTTGTTTGAGCGGCGGTAGCGGTTGCGCAGGAACACGAGGGTGTAGAGCGCGCCCAGAATGACGGCAATGATCGAGGCTTCGGGACCAAAGGCACCACCGGTGATGATGTCGGGGCCGCTGACGGTGGTGTTGAGGATGGAGTTGCCGGCATTGACACCCGAGACGGTGAGGCCGAAGACATTACCCTGCACATAGTTCCATGCCCAGTGGATGCCGATGGGAACCCACAGGGTCCCTGACCACTTGTAGGCGGCGCCGAGCAGCAGTCCCGCTTCGATGGCAATGGCCAGCGATGACCACCAGGTGGCGTTGTCGT
>JAFZSS010000204.1 GCA_017619255.1 Muribaculaceae bacterium | reverse complement strand
TCGGCTGGGCTATATACAAACACGGCGCCCACCATCATCAGCAGCAACACGGTGAATACGAGCATCACGGCCCTCGCACCTTTACCCAGATACTTACCAATGAGCGTCGGCAGGTTGGCGCCATCGTGGCGCAACGAGAGCATACCGCTCATGAAGTCGTGTACCGCACCTGCAAAGATGCAACCCAGCACAATCCACAGGTAGGACGCGGGGCCGAACCACATGCCCATGATGGCACCGAAGATGGGTCCCGTGCCGGCGATGTTCAGGAACTGGATCATAAACACCTTCCAAGTGGGCAGTGCCACATAGTCCACGCCATCGGCAAGACGGATGGCTGGTGTCTCGCGGTCATCGGGACGCATCACGCGCTCCACGATGGCTCCATATATCAGATAGCCCAGTATCAGGGCCACAAGGCTGATAATAAAAGTAATCATAGTCTATTCTATATGTTGTTTTTCTGTTTATCCCTCGATAAGTTGCATGATGTTGGCACTCAATCGGTCGATGAAATGGGCCGTATGGGACTCAGGGATACCCTGAGCTTCGCATAATTTGGCACGCGAGGCGAGCCACCTGTCGAGCAGCACAACCACCTTGTCGGCATCTGCCCGCATTTCCTTGAGCATCTCTCTGAAGGCCTCGCCATCATAAAGTTCATCGGCCATCTCATCATCCAGGCTTTTGGCATCGGCCAACTCCTGAATCAGGTTAGCGCGGGCCTCGGCAATCGTCATGTCACTGCTGGAAAAATATCCATCTATATAGAGTTCACTGAAGTCCTCTTGGCGGGCTTTGCTCAAATCGGCAAGGGTGCCGCTGGCGATGACACGCGCGATGGAGCCGCCCCAGTTGGCTAAATAAGCCAATTCCCCGTAAAAGCTGCCCAACTCCTTTTCCAACAGGAGCCAATCACGCATCTCATTCTGATACAATGTGTTGCCTTTGTAATTCAAGCAATACTCCATGGCAGTGAGATAGCGAGAGATAGCACGCTCGATACTGCCGCACAGCACCATATCGTAGGTGCTACCGCCCGACAGGCTGTCGGCAAGAGCCTCCAAATCGCGGCACACGGTCTCGTCCATCTGGCTGTTATCCTCACCCTTATGGTTCAGGTACCAGTAAGACTTGATGGCGGCTGCCCGATTCTCATAATGCTGCACAAACTCGTCAGGTGTCTCGTTATACATGCCATCTATCATGCAATCAACCAATGAGTCGATCGATTCAAACCTCATATCAGGTTTGAACGGCTTGGATGCCACTGCGGGAGCGCCAGCCACCACTTTATTCTTGTTGCCGCATGACGGGAATGCCGTCAGCGCACACAACAATATGGTACACAATAAGAGTTTATTCATCATATCCATGTTTTATCCTTGCTTGCAAAAGTACAACAAAAAACCGAAAACAATAACGCCATGCCTCATTTCACGCTTTCTTCCCTCCATCAGCAAGTACCGCATTGCGTTGAAGTGTCTTGTAGCGCAAGCGCGAGATGGCACTGTGGGCGAAGGTGCGCTTGAAATCACCCGGTTTCATCGACGCGATGCGCTCCCGGGTGAGGGTCATCACTGCCTCGGTAGGCTCAAAGTCGGGCACAGTGGTCGACACGGCATGCGCATTGTGGGGACAGCACAGTTGGCACGAGTCACAGCCCACTACCCTATTGCCGATGACCTCGCCCACCCACGCGGGCAGTTCATCGTCATGGTTCTCGATAAGCAGGCACGAGAGGCAGCGCGAGGCATCGACCGTGCCATCGTCATGTAAAGCCCCTGTGGGACAGGACTTGATGCATTTGCCACAGTCGCCACAGGTCATTGTGCAAGGCTCGTCAGGCGGCAATTGGGCTGTAGTGACAATCTCACCCAAGAAGAAGAACGAACCCTTGCCGGGAAGAATCAGGCAGTTGTTGCGACCGATGAAACCGAGCCCTGCCCGTTGCGCCCAATAGCGCTCACGAATGGGCGCCGAATCCACGCAGGGACGCGTGGCGCAATGGGTGATTTGTTCGATGAAATGGGCTAATTCCGTCAATTTCTCCCTCAGTACCTCATGGTAGTCGCGCCCATAGGCATAGTAGGCGACACGCAAGGCATCAGAGGGTTGGAAACGCGAAGGATAATAGTTTAATGCCAACGAAATCACCGTTTGTGCCCCCTCGAGGAGCATCGCCGGGTCACGGCGCAGGTCACGGTGACCCTCGGCCCACCGCATGCATCCATGCTGCCCCTGTTCAATCCAGCGGTCATAGCGTGCCACCGCCTCGTCGTCAACAGGTGCGGCGGCAGCAAAGCCACAAGCGTCAAATCCCAGGCTGCGGGCCTGGGACTTGATGGATGATGATATGTCAATGCTCGGGGATGGCATCAAACTTGTAACCTTGCTCCTGCAGCCACTCGATGGCGCGCGGCAGGGCATATTTCATGTTTTTCTCGGCCTTGAGCGAATCATGGAAGACGATGATCGAGCCGTTGCGGGCATAGCGTTTCACATTGTCGAGCACCTGTTCGCCCGTGAGTTTGCGGCTATAGTCACGCGTCACCAGGTCGTACATGATGATGGCGAAGCGCGAGCGCAATACCCGTGACTGCCCCCATCGCAACAAGCCATGCGGAGGACGGAAGAGGGTGCTGCCGATGAGTTCGTTGGCGCGGAACACATTGTGCAGATAGTGCTTGGTGCCCACATGGGCTCCCTGCAGATGGCTCATCGTGTGGTTACCCACCGAGTGTCCACGGCGGCGCACCTCCTCCAGCAATTCGGGGTGCCGCTCCACATTCTCGCCCACCATGAAGAATGTCGCCTTGATGCCGTACCGGTCCAGCGTGTTGAGCACCCACGGGGTGACCTCGGGGATGGGTCCGTCGTCAAAGGTCAAGTAGACCGTGTGGTCGCGCTTGTGGATGCGCCACACGGTCTCAGGAAATATCATTCTGTATAGCAGGGGAGGACGCTCGACTAACACGATTTCAATGGTCGAATCGGGTCAAACATCACTGGCCAAACACGCTTTGCAGCATGGCAGACTCTTCTTCATCACCTGCTGCGGCAGCTTCTTGCTGTGCGCGCATGGCCTGCGCCTGCTGGCGCAAAGCCTGCTCGTAGGCCTGCTGATACTGCATCATGCGCTCCATATTCACGCCTGCAGCTTTCAGTTTGGGAGCAATCTGGGACTCATAAGCCTCTTCACCGAAGTAAGTGGCATAGTCACTGATCAAATTGATCATGTACTGCTGATCAATATACTTATCGATACGGGTAAGGCGGTCATACTGCGACGGGCTGAGCGACTGGTAGAAGCGGAGGTAGCCAGCATGACGCATGATCTCGCTCTCCAGAATCTGCTTGCACTTGGCCACACAGGTGCTGTCACCGCCGGCCTCTCCCAACTTATAATAGCTCTCGGCCACCTCTTCACCCATCTGGACAGAGAACGGGCAGATGGCGGTGGGCAGTTTCTCCATCATCAGGTCAAGGATGGTGACTGCTTTCTTATAGCGGTCGGCCACATACTCGTCAACGCTCATACCCTCGGGGACAGGATATTTACCCTCCTTGGCCAAATTGCCTTCATTCTTCAGGGCTGTGGCAAGATCCAGCATAGCGCTACGCGTTGTCGTCACCATGCGGCTGATGGTCTCATCAAGATAAATCTCGCCGGGCTTGGCTTTGTCGATACCGCCCCACGCAAACTTGTTGACCACATTGTCATACATGACATCGGTCGATACCGAAGCACTGCTTCCGCCCGTGGAAATCGGTGTCACCTGGTAAGCGAGACCCGTCAGGCGCAGATAAGGATCCAAACCCAAGTAATAACTGTTGGGCACGGTCATGGCGAAATAGCAGGGACGGTTCCAACCCTCGGCAATACTGCTAGCGACAATGTCCAGCGACATTACCTGACTCGAGGTCATGCCACCACCCAGGCGCTGCAGGTTCAAGCTGATAGAGTCAGCTATCATGTCGCGCTGCTCGGCCTTGACAACCCCGGCCTTGACAGCCTGCTCGGCGTCAACGGGGATGTACACATTGGGATAACGGAGCTCGTAAACATCATGTGACTCGATCTTACTATCCGGGCTATACAGCGCAGCAAGTGATTTGGACACCTCGGTGGGCGTCATATCGGGTCGCAGGAAGTAGTTCATCAGGCGGTTATCATAGGCAAAGGTCTCCTTGCCGGCCAACATGGGCAGCGGTGCTGACTCATAGGCTGCACGCTGCATCTGGCTGATGTACCAGTCTGTGGCCAGATAGCTCAAGTTGACGGCACGCACATCGGTACGGTAACCCTCCACCTCCTGCAGATACCACAAGGGGAAGGTATCGTTATCACCGTTGCAGAAGATAATTCCGTTAGGAGCCACACTCGACAGGTAGTTACGGCCGAAGTCGCGCGCCGCATAGCGCCCGCTGCGATCGTGATCATCCCATGTCTGGCTCACCATCTGCAGGGGCACGAGGATACCTATCAAGGCTGCCACGGCGGCAACGGCAGTGGCAACGCCGTTATGGTTAACCGTCTCAGCGCCGGCAAGTGCCGTATTCTCGTCATCCTTGGCTGACTTCTTATCTTTCTTCTTGAGGAACCACATCACGATGCTCCACAGACCAGCGACACCCATGCCGACCCAGATGCTGAAGGCATAGAACGAACCGGCATAAGCATAGTCACGCTCACGGGGCTGGCTCGGCGTCTGGTTCAGGTAGAGCACGATGGCAATACCCGTCATGAAGAACAGGAAGAAAATCACCCAGAACTGTTCGATGCCGCGACGGCCGCGATAGGCTTGCCACAGCAGTCCGATGAGACCCATCAGCAACGGCAGCATGTAGAACACATTGTGGCCCTTATTGCCCTTGCCCAAGTCATCTGGCAACAGGCTCTGGTCACCCAAGCGCGGATTATCGATGAAGGGGATACCCGAAATCCAGTTGCCGTGGGTAACCTCACCCATGCCCTGGATGTCGTTCTGACGGCCTGCGAAGTTCCACATGAAGTAACGCCAGTACATGTAGTTCACCTGATAGTCCACAAAGAATCGCAGGTTTTCCATCATCGTCGGCTTCATCTTCAGTTCCTTGCTACCCTCGAGGATATGGCCGTCGTCATCCACCCTAGTCGAGGCTTCAACCTGCGTGCCTTGCATACCCAGCCAGTCGATATATTCCTGGGCATGGCGGTCATCGTGGATGCGCGGGAACAGCATGTTCTGCTCGGGGCTGTAACGATAGCTCTTTTTGGGGCCCAGGTCCTTGTAATGATCGGGCTGATCAGGACTGGTCTTCACCTCGGGAGCATATTGCGTGGGACCTTCCGTCATGGCAGGCGCGCCATTGGAATGATACAGGATGTCGCTATAAACCGTGCGGCCATAAAGCAGCGGGGTCTCACCATATTGCTCACGGCTCAGGTACTTGGCCAGGGCAAAGGTGTTATTGGGCGAGTTCTCGTCAAGCGGCGTGTTCTGCGAGCTGCGGATAAGAATCAGCGCATAGCAGCTGAAGCCGATAAAGATGACAAGGATGCATGAAGCAACATTGGTGAACAATCTTACAGGCACATGCTTGCAGTACTTGAACAGGTAAACGCACAAGGCGACAAGCAGCACGATAGGAATCAAGATGCTCTCGCCAATCAACAGCACACCTGACAGCAGGATAGCCAGGGCAAACGACAACTTCATGCGCAACTCGCTCTTGTTGACATACAGTTCATAGAGTGACCATGCCAGTGCAGCGAGAAGCAGGATGGCATAGAACAACACACCCGAGTTGAACGAACAGTGGAATGAGTTGACAAACAACAGGTCAAATTTCTGACCCATCTTCACGAAGCCAGGCTCCAGACCGTAGAGAATCAAGCCCACGACAACAAACGACAGCAGAAGCGTCAACAACGAACCCTTCACCGTCGAGTCCTTGCCATGGGAACGGCACTGGCGATAATAGAAAATCAATGCGATAGCGGGGATGCACAGCAGGTTCAGCAGATGGACACCCAGCGATACACCCATCACATAGGCTATCAGGATAATCCAACGATCGCTGCCCGGCTCATCGGCGCGGTTTTCCCACTTGAGGATGAGCCAGAACACCAATGCGGTGCAGAACGATGAGAAGGCATACACCTCGGCCTCGACGGCGCTGAACCAGAAGGTATCACTCCAAGTGTAAACCAGCGCGCCGCAGATGCCGCTACCCATCACCACAAGGTACTGTGCGAGGGTCATCTTGTCCTCCTCGCCGTCCTTGACGACGAGCTTCTTCACCAGATGGGTGATGGACCAGAAAAGCAGCAGAATCGTTAATGCGCTGAAAATCGCCGACATCGCGTTGACGCACTTGGCGACAGCCATCACATCGCCACCGGCGAACTTGCTGGCGAAGTTGGCAGCCAGAATAAAGATGGGGTTGCCAGGCGGGTGGCCGATTTCAGTCTTAAAACCTTGAGCGATAAATTCCGGGCAATCCCAGAAACTGGCGGTGGGCTCAATGGTCAGCAGGTAGGTCGCTGCCGCGATAATAAAGATGAGCCAACCCAGCGTGTTGTTGATGAGCTTGTACTTCTTCATCGTTAAGTCAAATCTTTGTTTCTATTTTGTTTTTTAGTGGTTTCGTCGTGTACTAAACGGCAAAATTAGTGATAATCTTTGAAAACGGGCTCAACCGATACCTGATATTTGCCAAAATTTTGATTTTTTGAAAAAACCTTTTAACTTTGTGGCTCTTTATAAGTCTAAATGACAATATTACACAGAAATTAATAAGAGACGATTATGAAAAAGTTCAGATTATACATGATAGTTGTGGTGCTGGCACTCGCTGGCAGCATGGCAACAGGGGCAAGCGCACAGGTGCTGCGTGACGCCGACTTCGTCAGCATCGGCCGCATCAACGGCAACGGCGTGGTCAGGGATGTCACCATGCACTCCATTGGCTCCTTTGACGCCGACGGCACCGTGCGCAATGTCAAAGGCGAGACCGTTGGTGTCATCAAGCAACTCGAGATCTTTGATACCGAGGACAACCGCATCGGCTACATCAACAACGACGGCACCGTGCGCGACGGCGAGAGCAATATCCTGGGCTACATCAGCATCACCGACGGCAAGGTGACTAACGCCGATAAAGAAACCATCGGCTTTGCTCGCGGCGTGAGGGTCGATTGGATTGCCTGCTATTACTTCTTCCATCTCTTTGAGAAGTACAGGACTGATAATGAAACGCATAACTACTATACTGGCTATTGTGCTGCTGGCAGCCAATAGCCTTTTTGCGCACTTGCCATCAGACTCCGTACTGCGGCGGTATGCCGCAAGTATGCTTATGGTGGGCTTCAAGGGCGACAGCGTGACCGACGACTGTGACGCGGCACGCTATGTGCGTGACCTGCATGTGGGCGCCATCGTGCTGTTTGACATCGATGTGACAGGCGACGCCACCCTGGGCTCACGCAACATCACCAGCAAGGAGCGCCTCACACGCATGACCTCACAGTTGCAAGCTTGGGCCGACTATCCCCTGCTCATCGCCACCGACCAGGAAGGTGGCAAAGTGGCTCGACTCAAGCCGCAATACGGCTTCCAACCCACAGTGACCGCCGAATATCTGGGCACCGTTGATAACGAGGACACTACAAGATATTATGCCGCCCGACTCGCCCGCGAGATGCGAGAGAGCGGTGTGAATGTCAACCTGGCTCCTGTGGTCGATGTGCTGAACCACGACTGCGCCGCTGTGGGACATTACCTGCGCTGCTTTTCAACTGATCCAGAGGTTATTGCACGCCACGCAGGCTGGTTCATCGACGAGTGCCACAATCAAGGTGTGTTGTGCACCCTGAAACATTTCCCGGGCCACGGCAACGCCATCGATGACTCCCATTACGGCTTTGTCGATGTGACCAACGGCTGGACCGAAACTGAACTGGAGCCTTTCCGCAAACTCATCGATGCCGGTAAGGCCGACCTGATTATGACCGCCCACCTGTTCAACCGCAACATTGACGACGAATATCCCGCCACGCTGTCTGCCAAGACGCTTAATGACCTGCTGCGCAAGCAGATGGGCTACGACGGCATTATCGTGACCGACGACCTGTACATGCAAGCCATCCGCAACAACTACAGCATACCCACAGCGCTGGAACTAGCTATCAACGCTGGTGCCGACCTCATCTGCGTGGGCAACAACATCAGCACAGGCTTTGAGGCCGACCGCCCCTTCAAGCTGGTGGACATGATTGTCAACTCGGTCAAGGAGGGACGTATCCCCTGGGAGCGCCTGCAAGAGTCCCATGAACGCCTGCAGCAACTACAACAAAAACTAACGCATTGATTAACAATAATATGAAACGCATCCTTTTTACTGCTCTTATCACCATCATGGCAACCATGACTGCACTTGCCGGAGGCAAGAAACTCATCATGCCCGCTCCCCTGAAGCCGGGTGACAAAATTGCAATCATATCCCCCGCCAGCACACCGGGTAACGACAATCCCGAAAAAGCCGCCGCCACACTGCGCGCATGGGGATTCAATCCCGTAATTGGACCGCATGCCCTGTCCAGATATCAAAACATGTATGCCGGTACCATCGAGGAGCGCTGCGCTGACCTGCGCTGGGCTCTCGAGGATCCCGAAATCAAAGCCATCGTATGCACACGCGGCGGCTATGGCTCGGCGATGCTGCTCGACCCACTGACCCACCAGGATTTTAAGCGAAATCCCAAGTGGATTGTGGGCTATAGTGACATCACCGCCCTGCACAGCGCCATGGTGTGCAGCGGTGTAATGAGTCTGCATGCCAACATGGGCGGCGCCCTCGGCGGACGCGGGACCGACGATGACATCAACCAGATGTTGCGCTATACGCTCATGGGAAATCTGCCCACTTATACTGCACCTGCCCACCCGCTGAACAAGATAGGTACAGCCCATGGCATTGTGCTGGGAGGCAACATGGCAGTATTCACTAACATTGGTGGCAGCAAGGAGTGGGACTTCCTGGACCGCGACAATATTGAGGGACAGGACATTATCCTTTTCTTTGAAGATGTGAGCGAGAGTATGCCGCGCGTCAACAGCATGCTGCAACAACTGCGCCTCAAGGGTGTGCTCAATCAGGTCAAGGCCATCATCGTGGGACGCTTCACCGAGTATAAGTCCGGCGAAGGCTATGACATGAATCAGATGCTGAGTGAGACGCTCAATGGTTATGACATCCCTGTGTGCTACGACTTCCCTGCGAGCCACGACGAGGGATGGAATTACCCGATAATTGAAGGGTGTCCCGCCACACTCGAAGTCACTCCTGAGGGTGTCACCCTCACCTTTAACGAACAATAAAGGACAAAAACAAAAACAACAACGCCGCCCGACTGACTATCGAGCGGCGGCGTGCCATAGGATAAAGATTTCTTATCTTTTAGAACTTGAAGTCGATACCGGCACCAAAGACTTTGTTGGTGCGGCTGTAGGTGTCTTGACCAGGCAGCGTGGTGCCGAAGTAGTTCTGCTCGCTGCGCTCATAGTCCTTGTAGGTGGTCCAGAAGTAACCCACATTCAGTTTTATCTTCTCACTCAAGTTGACTGCACCACCCAAGCCGACGGAGTAACTGTCGCAAGAGAAGGATGTGTGTGTCTGGTAACCATCTGCCAGTCCGTAGTCGGTATTCTGGGCACCGCAGCTCACGGTAAATGTCTTGTTGATATCCCATTCAACACCAGCCAGCACTTCGTGGGTACCGTGCCTCAGGGCCTTCTGCTTGTCGTGAGCCATCTCGGCGTTCTTGTCATCGTAGTAATGATACTCAACAGTAGCACGCAACTTGTTGGGAATGAACTCATAACCGAGGGCAGCATAGAACACTGCCGGCAAATCGTTGGGCGTGTTCACGCCGTGCTTGTAATCGTCGAGAGCAGCCTCAAAAGCAGCGGGCTCGGCAATGGCGGTCTTGGTATCATTCTCGATGTTGAGGTTGGTTTTAAACTCATACTTGGCAGCCAGCGTGAAGCCTTTCCACACCAAGTCCACACCGATGATGGGGGTAACACCCCAACCCGTCTGGGAGCAGTCAAGGTCGATATTGGCCATCTCACCATTTTGGTTAACCAGCGTGTTCAGTGTCGGTGCAAGAGCAGGATAGGCAATGGCAATCTGCTGAACCGTCGAAGCCAACTCAGCCGTGGGCTGAACCTTGACGAAGCCATTGTAATTGCCGTCGAAGTAATTCATGCGGAAACCGGCATAGGCACTCATCCAATCCTGAACCTTATAGGTGGCACCCAACTGAAGGCCATAGATGTACTGGCGGCCCTTCATAGCAGAGTTGATATTATACTTATCGGCTGTCAGAGGCAGCAGACCTGCCACTCGGGGATCATTAAGGATGGGGGCTATATCAGGGTTCGAGGCCAGAGTCTGTGCCAAGTTTGCCGTCTGGCTGTAGATGCCAGCCATAATGCTTGCATCAAAGACTGGAAGTCCGCTGGTGAACGAACACTTGCCGCCACCTCCGGTAAAACCGAAAAAACCTGAGAATGTCCAACGATCACGCTTGTAAGCACCATAGAGCGAGGGCACTACAGGGGCTTGAGTGTCGCCGTGGTACAAGCGGGTGTGATCTGCTTCGGGAAAGAGGGGGAAGGTAGTGAGTGCGTCACGCGACTGCGAGGCACTCTGGATATTCAGTGAGAGAGTCCATCCCTCATGATCCATATAGGCCAAACCAGCAGGAT
>JAFZSS010000027.1 GCA_017619255.1 Muribaculaceae bacterium | reverse complement strand
GCAGTTTCCAGATAATATCTTTCATTCTTAGTTTGAAGTTCTAAGTTTTTAGTTTTAAATACGATTACTATCGCCTGATGCTGCCAACTACAGGCAGAAGGTCTTGTCCACTTCCATCTTCAGGTGGTTGCCCACCGAGGTGGCTATGACGCCCGCTCCTTGACGGGCAGCCTCTTGGGTGATGAGATCGGCCACAATGCGGTTGTTCTCGTCGTCGAGATGGCTCACAGGCTCATCGAGCATAAAGAAGTCGCATGGCTGGCACAGGGTGCGGATGATAGCCACTCGCTGCTGCTGGCCGATGGACAGTTTGCTCGCCAGGCTGTCCACCTTGTCGGGGATGCCCATTGCTTCAAACAGTTTCAGGATTTCGTCGCGGCTTTTGAAGTCCGTTATGCGGTTTTTCAGTTCCACATTCTCCATCGCCGTGAGTTCGCCGAACAGACGCATATCTTGAGCCAGATAAGCGATGTGTCGCTGGCGAATGTCACACCATTGCGCGATGCTTAGTGAACGGATGTCTTGCCCGTTGAAGGCGATGGTGCCGCTGTAGTCCTGGCGGTAGCCATAGATGTAGCTGCACATCGATGACTTACCTGTGCCGCTCTCGGCGCTGATGAGGTAGCGCTTGCCCCGCTCCAGCATGATGTCTTGCAGCCACACATCACTGTGGATGCCGTCATGTCCAGCAAACACGCGGGGCAGGGTATTATTTAATGTTATCTGTTCCATTTTGAGTTGTTATTTGAGCATACTCAACTATCTAGAATTCTTTTTCACAGTCATTATGGCCGTGGTAGGGCTCGACATGTATGTTGGTCATCACTTCACCCAAGTCTTCGCTCAACTGTCGCTCGATATCCCGGGTAATCTCATGGGATTGGGTGACGGAGAGTTCACCGTCCACCTTGATGTGCATGTCCACCACGCGCAAGTTGCCGTTACGGCGGGTGCGCAGGTTGTGGAACGCCCTCACGCCCTCGGTGCCGTTGACGATATCGGCAATCTTATCTTGCTCTTCCTGGGGCAGCGATACCTCGAGCAGTTCCTCTACAGCGGGCTTTCCCAATCGGTAGGCCAGCACCAGGATCAGCACACTCACGGCAATGGCTGCTATGGGGTCAAGCACTCGCCAACGCTCGCCCAGGAACATCGCGCCCGCCACACCCAGCAGGGTGGCTGCAGTGGATAATGCATCGGCGCGGTGATGCCAGGCATAAGCCTTGAGGGCGCTGCTTTGGGTCTTGCGTCCGGTGAGTCGCGTGTAGTGGTACAGGCTTTCCTTGACGATAACGGCAATGATACCCACGATGAGGGCTATGTTGTGTGGACGCTCCAGCGTTTCGCCCTGCATGGCTGCCCACACATCTTTCACTCCCTCGATCATCAGTCCCAAGGCGACCACGACCAGGATGATGCTGATGAGAAACGCGGCAAGCGTTTCATACTTGCCCCTGCCGTAGCGATAGCGCTCGTCAGAGCCTTTGCCCGACAGGCGCACCATGGCATATACCAAAGCGTCGGTCACCGTGTCGCTAATGCTGTGGATGCCGTCAGCAAGGATGGCGCTCGAGTGGCCAACGATGCCCGTTGCGATTTTAAGAGCCGACAGGCACACATCACTTGTCATGCCCACGAGCGTGCATCGCTTCTCCGCACGGTTGCGAGTCAGTGTGTCTGGGTTGTTATGTTGGTCTTGGCTCATCTTCTTTCAGGGTTGTCAATCACACCGTGTAGCGGTGATGGTGAAGCCGCGCAGGAAGGCGTCGGTGTCCATGCGTTTCTTGCCCGATTGCTGCAGCGACAGCACTTGCAGCCAGCCGTCGGCACAGGCGATGCGCAATGTCTTGCAGTCGGCCTTGATGGTGCCGGCAACAGGCGACTCGCCAGCTGCGAAAGGTTCAGGCTCGCCAGTCTGATAAATCTTCAGGGTGGTAACAACACCCGTGTCGTCGGTCATCGTGGTCCAGGCGGCAGGGTAGGGCGACAGGCCGCGGATGTGGTTGTACAGCGCCTCGGCGGGTCGGCTCCAATCGATGCGGCAGGTGTCCTTGAAAATCTTGGGTGCAGGGGTGGGCTGCTGCCCGGCAGTGAGCATCTGGTCCTGCGGGATGGGTTTGACACTGCCGTCGATGATGGCATCGACGGTCTCAAGTACCATGTCGGCACCCATCATCATCAAGCGGTCATGGATGACTTCCACATTGTCGGTGCGGCCGATGGGGCATGAGCGTTGTTGGATGACATCGCCCGTGTCTATCTCGTGCTTGAGGAAGAAGGTGGTCACGCCCGTCTCGGTGTCGCCGTTCATCACCGCCCAGTTGATGGGCGCTGCGCCGCGGTAGCGGGGTAGCAGCGAGGCGTGCAGGTTGAATGTGCCCAGCGGCGGCATCTGCCACACGGCCTCGGGTAACATCCTGAATGCGATGACGATAAACAACTGGGCTTCAAATGAGCGCAGTTGTTCGATAAACGCCTCGTCCTTGAGGCTCACGGGCTGCAATACGGGCAGGCCATGCTCCACGGCATAGCGCTTCACATCGCTCTCTTGAATTTGGCGTCCGCGTCCTGCGGGCTTGTCGGGCATGGTGACCACGGCGACGACATTATAGCCGCCGTCCACCAGTCGGCTCAGACTCTCAACCGCAAAATCAGGCGTGCCGAAAAAAACTATCTTCAAATCCTGTTTTGTCATCAGTTCATAAATTGGTCAAATTTGACTAATTGGCCTAATTGGTTATAGTTAGAATGACACACACAACGACCCTCCCAGAACCCACTGGTGCAGGTGCTTGCTTGCGCTGGATTTCAACGGCTCACCCATGTCCCATCCGGCTATCGCCATCAGAAGAGAGAATTCGGGTGATACCTCGTTGAAGAATTCAAACGGGCTATAGGAGGCGGTATAGGTCTTTTTGCAATAATCGTAATCACAGAACAGCCGCCAGGAGAATGAGTTCTTGTAGGCGTAGGTGAAAGAGAGTCCTGTGCCGAATTTAATTGAATTGGAGGCATGAACATTGATGAAGTCCCAATCGTAGGTAACATCCTCATCCGTCCTGTCGAACAACTCATCATCACTTTCACTGATGTTCAGGCGCTTGCCCGCCATCGAGCCAGTGACATCAAGGTCATCCATGATGCTTTGACCCACCAGCAACTTCGATCCGATAGCAAAGCGAGAAGACAGCGGCAGGTTGAAGTATATTCCTGCATCGCCGGCAAACTCGGTGATGTGGTCGCTCTCGATGGTGAGATCCACATAATCGATTGAATTGAGGAGGGTGGGATCGGTCATGAGATTGTTGAGGGCTTCGTTCTCGTTTTTGGCAAACAGGTTCCATCCCTTGATAGGAGTGCTCTTGACACGCAAGCGTCCGCCAACGCCCACATAGGGGTTGAAGAACCAAGCGCCCTCGGCTCCGACGGCAGTGGCACTGCGGAATTGCAGTCTCAATGGGCCATCGGTTACATGTACCACTGGATCTTCTCCTTCATCAAGCAGAAACTCTGGCAGTTCAAATGTGAATTCAGGCAACACCAGGTTCTTGTT
>JAFZSS010000203.1 GCA_017619255.1 Muribaculaceae bacterium | reverse complement strand
TGAGAAGTTAGGAGTGAGGAGTTGTTTCCTCTCCTAAAAAGTAAATTTGTCTAATTCACGGGAATACCTTAACTTTGCAGCCATCCATGGCTAATCTGCGTAACATATATGACTCACGCCGCATCTGGAAGTTGGTGTTCCTCGCCATCTCGCTGGTGCTGGTGGCCCTGTTCCTGTACATCTCCAATAACCTGGTGAAGGACCTTGCCGAGCAGGAGCGTGAGCGCATGGAGATTTGGGCCGACGCGACCCAAGAGTTGACGACGATGGGAAGCGACAGCGAAGAGTTGGATGCCGAGGGCAACCCTGTGGGCGGAAGCGCGACCGATGTGGACTTCCTGCTCCGCATCATCGAGGCCAACCACAACATCCCGGTCCTGCTGGTCGATGACCAAGACAACATCCTGCTGCACCGCAACTTCCGCCTGCCGGAACCCGAGGACAGCCTGGCTTTTGAAATTTCGCCGACCAACCTGGATTACCTGAACAAGAAGCTGCGCCATCTCAAAAACAGCCAGAACAAGATCGACATCAAGATTGACGAGAGCACCACGCAATACCTTTATTATGAGGACTCCACGCTGTTGCGCCGTCTGTCTTACTTCCCCTATATCCAGTTGGCTGTGCTTGCTTTGTTCTTTGCCATTGCCTATTTTGCCCTGATGAGCATCAAGCGTGCTGAGCAGAACAAGGTGTGGGTGGGTTTGTCCAAGGAAACCGCCCATCAGCTGGGAACACCCATTTCATCGCTCATGGCATGGACCCAGTTGCTCGAGTCGATGGGCGTGGACAAGAGCATCGTCACCGACATGAACAAGGATGTGAAGCGGCTCTCGACCATTGCCGACCGTTTCTCCAAGATCGGTTCGATGCCCGACAAGGAACTCGTTTCCATCAACGAGGCGGTGACAACGAGCCTGGAATACATGCGGGCCCGCATTCCCAAGCGTGTGACCCTGCGCATCCATACCAACGACCAGACCAACAACGGCGTGATGCTGAGCCAGACATTGTTTGCCTGGGTGATGGAGAACTTGACCAAGAATGCCGTGGACGCCATGGATGGCGAGGGCACCCTGGACATCACCGTCGAGGACAGCCCTAACAATGCCGTCATCCTGGTCAAGGATACGGGCAAGGGAATTCCGCGCAAGAACTTCAAGAATGTGTTCAACCCCGGTTTCACCACCAAGAAGCGCGGTTGGGGTCTGGGCCTGACACTGGTAAAGCGCATCATCGAGGAGTACCACAACGGTCAAATTTATATCAAGGAATCTGAAGTGGGCAAAGGCACCACCTTCGGCATAGAACTTCCCAAAGTCAAGTCTGAATCATGAGCCTCACAGATCAAAACACCTCACGCATCACGATGTTGGGCACGGGCAATGCCATGTGTGTCAACTGCTATAATACCTGCTTCTACCTGAAAAGCCCCAAGGGCGGACTGCTCGTTGACGGCGGTGGCGGCAACGGCATTTTGCAGCAGCTCATCAAGGCCAAAATCCCCTTTGAGCACATCCACCACATGTTTGTCACCCATTGCCATACCGACCACATCATGGGAGCCATCTGGATGATTCGCAAGATTTCGCCGCTGATTTTCAAGGGTAAACACAAGGGACCGTTCACCATCTACTGCAATGACGAGGTGAAGGAAGCCCTGTACACGATGGGCAAACTGATGATTCCGTCCAAAATATTTGATTCCCTCGGCCAGACCGTATTCCTGCAGGAGGTGCATGACGGCGAGCAGGTCGATATCGGCGACATGAAAGTGACCTTCTTTGACATCGGCTCCACGAGATTCAAGCAATACGGCTTCAGTGCCGAGCTGCCTGACGGGCAACACCTCGTCTGCTTGGGCGACGAGCCTTACAGCGTGCAGAGCGAGGTCTATACCCGCGGTTGTGACTGGTTGATGTGTGAGGCTTTCTGCCTCTACAAGGACCGCTTTGTTTTCAACCCCTATGAGAAAAACCACAGCACAGCCCTCGACGCCGGCATGTTGGCTCAGGAACTTGAGGTAAAGAATCTCGTGCTCTATCACACCGAGGATACCCACCTCGACACCCGCGCCGCCACCTATAGCGCCGAGGCCGCCCAGTATTTCAAGGGCAGGATCTTCGTTCCCAACGATCTCGAGACCGTGGAACTTTCCCGATAGTGCAAGGTGCTTTTAAGAAACCGTCAAAAAATTTGACCGTTTCTGCACATTGCGCTATCTTTGCGGCAAGTAATGATGAGGAACCGGTGGACATATTGGCTCTTGACGGCAGTGGTGGGCGTGTTGCTCGCCGCATGTGCCAGCATCGGGTCGCCCGAGGGTGGGCCGCGTGATTACACGCCGCCCAGTGTGGTCAAGTCCTCCCCAGAGCCCGGTTCGGTCAATTTCAAGGGCAATAAGGTGGAGATCACTTTTGACGAGATCATCAACCTGAAAGACCAGCAGAAGAAAGTCATCATTTCGCCGGCCCCGAAGACCCAGCCGCTCATCCGCACGGTGGGCAAGAAAGTGACCGTCGAGTTCCGTGAGCCGCTGGAGGAGAACACCACCTATGTCATCGATTTCTCTAACGCCATTGAGGACAATAACGAGAGCAACCGGTTGGAGGGCTACGCCTTTGCGTTCTCGACCGGTGACGAGATTGATTCGCTCGCTGTGTCGGGTATTGTGCTGCGTGCCAAAGACTTGGAGCCGATGCAGCACATCATTGTGGGTCTGCACAGCAACCTTGACGACACCGCGTTTACCAATATCCCGCTGGAACGCGTGAGCCGCACCGATGACTGTGGCCGCTTCACGCTGCGCAACCTTAAGCCAGGCAATTACCATGTGTTCGCGCTCAACGATGTTGACGGCGACTACCGCATGGCGCGCACTGAGGATATCGCCTTCCTTGACGACATCATTGTGCCCTCGACCAGCGAATACACTTCCCAGGACACCGTTTTCA
Source organism: Muribaculaceae bacterium (assembly GCA_017619255.1). Classification (GTDB taxonomy): domain Bacteria; phylum Bacteroidota; class Bacteroidia; order Bacteroidales; family Muribaculaceae; genus Sodaliphilus. The sequence continues at coordinate 390 of JAFZSS010000203.1, read as the reverse complement.
CCTTCGACCGCAAAGTGGATACCGTGATGACGGCGACCCACACACTGTTCTTGCCCAACGACTTGTTGCTGTGCATGTTCAACGAGGGCTACCGCAACCACTATGTCAGGCAGACGGGCCGTCCGTCCGACAACAAGTTGCATGTGCTTTTCGGAGCGCCCAACGACAGCCTGCCCACGATGGAGGTCCTGCGTCCCGCCGTGCATCAGCGCGACTGGTACCGCGTGGAGCGCATATTAGACAATGACTCGCTGTTCTACTGGATTACCGACTCGGCGATGATCAAGACTGACACTATCATCGTCGCCATGACCTACCTGCGTAGCGATGCCGCCGACCAGTTGGAACAGGTGACCGACACCATCCGCTTCGGCTACCGCAAGCCCAATG
>JAFZSS010000026.1 GCA_017619255.1 Muribaculaceae bacterium | reverse complement strand
GGAGCCGACGGCTCCCTGTGGCGTGTGCCGTCAGGCATTCATGGAGTTTGAGAAGAATGGACATCCTATCGAACTGATTCTTGCCGGCAAGGAGAAGATTTACATCCTCGACAGCTTCAAGGACACCATGCCGTTGTCCTTCACCGAGTTCTAAGTTTTTTAGACAACACGGCCCGCATCACATAAAAGGCAAGCTTGGCAATCTGAAAACGGTTGTTTTAAGCCTGCCTTTTATTTTTTTGTGATTTTTCTTTGAGATTATAATATTTTTGCTTATTTTTGCCGTTGTCCAAGTCAATATACTAAATTATTAACCTTTAATCAGTTCTTGTTATGATGCAAAATTACAAATCATGGCTCTTTGCAGCCTTGTTTATGTTGTTTGGGATGCTTGGTGCCCAGGCGCAAGATTTTTATATGGTTCTTGCTCTTCAGCACGTCGAATCCGATTTCGTGCCCGCCGATGAATGTAACTACTATCGTCACTTCTTCACGCTTGAGAATGAGAGTGGTGAGGGGGCGCTAAATATTTATAGCATTCAGAATGGCGCCGACCACTTCGTCCTCTATCGCAATTCAGTATATTATGCTGAAGAAACTGTCGGGACTCCTGTGGCCGATTTGTATTTCACCATGGACGGTGATGTTGTGAACTATGAGATTACCTACCAGAACCAGGAACCGCTAGCCGACTATGATCTTGACCTGGTTACCGAAGGAACTTTGCCCATCGTCCAAGATTTCTTTGTCGACTTGGAGAGTATCGTCCTTGTTGATCAATTCACGGCTGGCCTCTCTCAAGAAAATGATAACGAGAATTTCATTTGGAAATATAACTATTTCCTCCAAGTTGCCGAAAGCGATTACTCCTCAAATGTTGTTCAGGTGAACAATGTAGTACCCTATTCCTACAACCTGGGATTCTATACATGGGAGGAGATTTGGGCGGACACTGATGCTAAACTGACTGCAGGAGTTAAGAACGCCGAGTACTACTTCGATCGCGTCGATGACGATGAGGGCGGTATGCCGGTTAAGGTATACAGCATCCTACGCGGTGACAATACTTATCCTAGTGTTGAAATCTCACACATGACCGCTGTCGAAAATAACACCTTTGTTGACTATGTTGAGGAGAGCGAATTCCTGCCCGAGTACTATGGGGTACAGGAGCATTACTATTCAATCGCCCGCAATGACAGTAGCAAGGTGGTCACCGGCGGGTATGGTGACTTCATGACCTATGTGCCCGTAATGTGGACCGACGGTGAGGACCGCGTGAAGCAAGATGGCGATAACAGTTACGGTGGTTTTACTTCCAAGACCGGTGTTGCCGGCTTGGATGTCTTGCTGCAGGGTACCACCACCATGCCTGGTTCTTCTGACAGTTGGTTGGACGAGAACGGCCAGTTGTGCTTGTTCTTTAACCCGGTATTCTACATCAGCGCAACCATGCCCAAATATGCGACATGGGAATATACACCTGTCAGGTACCGCATCTGGAAAAAATGCAGTGACCCGCGCTACTGCGTTTATGAGAATGGTCAACTCATAAATGATACTGAAACTGAGCGCGAGACTTTTGAACTCATTGAAGATTGTGGAGTTGATGAAGATGAAACCCAGGTAGTCTTTGGTGATCCGGAGAGCTACATCTACGAATTCGGTGCAACGGCAGCCTCGGCCGAAGATGGCATCTCGTTCCTCATTCGCATGTATTACCAGGTTAACCCGATGATTCCTCTCAAGTATAGTTATCCCTCATGGATGCCGGTATTCTATGTGGTTGAAACAGAAGTGCCTTGGTCAGACTATACTACCGGTGCTACCGAGATCAATACCGGGAACGAGATGGGCAAGACCTATTACAACCTGCAGGGTATCGCCAGCGACAAGCCTTACGATGGCTTGAATATCGTGGTGACCCACTACAGCGACGGCAGCACCAAGACCACTAAGGTCATGCGTTAACGCATATTTCTTTACGAAATTTTTTCCTGCCAAAGGAGAATTCCCTCTATCAACCGAGGGTTCTCCTTTGGCTTTTTCATGCATGCCTACTGGGCAATAAAATCTCTTTTTCCGTTTTTTGGTTACGCTTGATTTGATGGTTTGTGGTTTAAGGTATAGAGTTTGAAAACTTTTTACTACTTTTGCAGGTTGTATTCTTGAAAATCAAATAACAGACAAAGATATAATGAAAAGTAATTTAGACAAGAAACTGATCGGGTCGCTCACGCTGGGCGATGTGATTCACTTCGCGATTGCGGTCGTGGCCTTTGCCGCCATCGCATGGATTTATTTCTATCCTAACGATGTGAACGGTGATGTCCTGCAGCAGCACGATGTGATGCAGGGTATTGCCAACAGTCAGGAAGTCAACAACTTTGAACAGCAGACAGGCGAGAAGTCGTGGTGGACCGATGCCTTGTTCGGTGGCATGCCCACCTTCCAGATTGCCCCGTCCTATGAAGGGACCAGCTATCTGAATCCCGCTTCGGCACTTTACCGCTTGGGCTTTCCTCAGCCTGTGAGCTGGCTGTTCATCCTCATGCTGGGCTTCTTCCTGCTGATGTTGGCCTTTAAGGTCAAGTGGTATTATGCCGTGTTGGGCGCCATCGGCTACGCTTTTTCGAGTTACTTCTTCATCCTCATGGGCGCGGGTCACATCTGGAAACTCATGGTACTCGCCTACATCCCGCCCACCATCGCTGGCATCGTGTGGTGCTATCGTGGCAAGTATCTGGGCGGTATGGCGGTGGCAGCGCTCTTCGCCGCCCTGCAACTCGCCAGCAACCATGTGCAGATGACCTACTACTCGATGTTCCTCATTGGGGCACTGGTCATCGCTTTCTTGGTGAAGGCCATCATGGACAAGAAGATAGGCCGCTGGTGCATCGCCACGGCATGTCTGATTGTGGCTGCTGCGCTTGCGCTGCTCGCTAACTCGCCCAACCTGACCTTGACCTATAAGTACACCCAGGAAACCATGCGTGGAGGCCACAGCGAACTCACTGCCAAGGGAGAGGACGCTGTCAATGCTAAGCCGACCGAAGGTGGATTGGACAAGGACTATATCACTCAGTGGAGCTACGGCAAGGGCGAGACATTCACCTTGCTTATCCCTAACTGCAAGGGTGGTGCCTCTATCAAGCCTGAGCATGGTGAGAACCGCCCGCTCTTGCTCAGCGACACTCCCAAGGCCGAGCAGATGTCCAATAACGGGGAAATGGGACAGACTGAATATCAAGCGTTGCACCAGTTCACACAGTATTTCGGTGACCAACCGATGACCAATGGCCCCGTGTATGTGGGTGCCCTCATCTGTGCTCTGTTTCTGTTGGGGTGCTTGATTGTCAAGGGACCTGTCAAGTGGGCGTTGCTCATCATCACGATTATCAGCATCCTGCTCTCGTGGGGCCACAACATGATGTGGCTCACCGATTGGATGATTGACCACTTCCCGATGTACAATAAGTTCCGTACGGTATCTTCTATACTGGTGATCGCCGAGATTGCGATGCCCATCCTCGCGGTGTTGGGATTGCGGGAACTCTTCAAGGAACCGGACGGCTGGCGCAAGCACAAGGTGCCGCTCATGGTCTCCTTCGGCCTGTGTGCTGCCATTTGCCTGCTTAGTGCTTTGGTGCCCAGTGTATTCGGCCATTTCTCTGCCGATGAATACAAGGGTCTGGTCGCTACAGGTGAAATCCAGCAGTATCCCACCATTGATGCCGCCATCGCAGCCGTGCGAGGAGCATTGGTCAGCGCCGATGCTTGGCGCAGCCTGCTCATCGTCCTCGTGGGCTTTGGTGTCATCTTTGCCGCTCTCAAGGGCAAACTTAACGAGTTGGCAGCCGTCCTCATCATGGCGGGCATAGTGCTCGTGGACATGTACACGGTGAACAAGCGCTACATTAATGCCGATACTTTCACCTCCCGTTATGAGGTGCCTGAGAATAACTACGCGCCGCGTCCCGTGGATACCCAAATCCTTCAGGACAAGGACATGAACTATCGCGTGATGGACTTGCAACATTTCGGCGAGGCAATGCCCAGCTTCTTCCACAAGGCGGTCGGTGGCTATCATGCCGCCAAGTTGTCGCGTTACAATGACCTGATCAATAACCAGATTGCCAACAACAACATGCAGGTGCTGAACATGCTCAATACCCGTTACATCATTATTGATGACCAGACAGTGCAGCGCAACCCCGGGGCCCTGGGCAACGCCTGGTTTGTGGACTCGCTCACCTATGTCAACACCGCCGATGAAGAGATGGCATTCATGGATAACTTCAATCCCGCTGTTAGCGCCGTCGCCGATGCGCAGTTCAAGCAGCAGTTGGGCGAGGCCAAGGCTGTGCAACCTGGTGACACCATCTACGAGACCAGTTATGCGCCCAACCACCTGACCTATAAGAGCCATAGTGCCAGTGGTGGCCTGGCCGTCTTCAGCGAGGTATATTTCCCGTGGGGCTGGAAAGTAACCGTTGACGGCAAGCCCGTCGAGATGGGCCGCGCGAACTATGTCCTGCGTGCCCTGCAGCTCCCTGCCGGTGACCACGAGATTGACTTCAAGTTTGCCCCTGACGAGGTCAGCAAGACCCAGACCTGGGCCAAGATTGCTGTCATTGCCATTTATCTGTTGCTCTTGCTCGCCATCAACTATGCCATTTTCGGTGACAAGTTCCGTAAGAAAGGCGAGGAGGAAACAGTTCTCAACAAATAATTATCGGCTGTTGAAAGCCCTGAAACGATATCGAAGTGCTTGGAGCCGCCACCACCGCAGTGGCGGCTTCGGCATACATTCACCTTTTGCCTATCAGTTTGTGTGCAATGTGTGGCGGCAGCGCTTGCCCTATTATGCCTATACGGACATATCCCAGCTGCTCGACACCATCAAGTCCAGCGCGTCGCGTGAGCAACGCGACAAGATGGATCTCATCAGCGAGAAAGAGACCAAACTATTGTTTCGTGTGACCAACTTTTTCAATCCACAGCGCCTCCTGCAAGTGGGGGCGGCAACGGGCGTGGAAACAGTAGCCATGCTGGCGGTGAACAGCACTAGCCTCCTATATCTATATGACCCGCAATTGGAGCACAATGCCCTTGCCGTTCGTGTGCTGCAAAGCCGGCTTGGTCGCGTGGCGTGCTATGACGACATCGATGTGGCAACAAAGGATTTATTGGATTCTTCTGAAGTTTCTATTATGGCCCTGGTCAATACACCCGTTGATGAAACCGTGTTGACGCGTCTGCTCGATGCCCGCTGTGTGATAGTGATGCGTAACATGCGCCAGGATGAGGAAATGTCCCGCCTGTTCAGCTCCTGTTGCCAGCATATGAACGCTGGCCAGACCTATACCAACGACAAAATCGCTATCCTTAACCCCAATCCCAAACTCCAGCGTGAGGACTTCTCACTCTGGCTATAATGATCATCTACACATTCTATATAAAGAAACCGCCCTGACCGAGTTGGCCAGAGCGGTTAATCATTCTAGTGAATCGTTGTCAGATTACTTGCCACGGGGACGGACGGGCATCGGTCTCTGAGGCATGGCGGGCTTCTCGTTGGGATCCTGAACGCCCAGGGTCTCCATTTCGAAAATCAAGGTTTCGCTGGGACCAATCTTGGGCTGCTGACCCTTAACGCCGTAGGCGAGCTCAGCGGGGATAACCACGGTAGCCTTGCTGCCGGGTTTCATCAGCTGGAGCATCTCGGCAAAGCCGGGAACAACCTGCTTCACATTGAAGATGGCGGGCTGGCCTTGTGAGTTGTCAAACTCAGTGCCGTCGAGGTGCTTACCTACATAGACAACCCTTACCTCATCACTGTCGGTGAAGTTCTTGCCCTCGCCGGGGTTGGTCATCTTGTAAGCGATACCGGACTTGGTGAAGGTGTAGCTCTTGTCATTCTTGAGCTTGTTCATGTAGTCCTCACCAGCCTTCTTGTTGGCGATGTTCTTGGGAGAATTCTCAATGACCTTGTCCATGAGAGGCTCAATCTTGTTCTGAAGCTCCATCATAGCTGCCTGGTCCATCGGAGTGTTGGACTTGAGACCATCTACCAGATGCTTCATGAAGAGGCTCTTGTTAACGGGCATACCGGTCTGCATCTCAATAGCCTGATAGAACTGAGCAATCTGCATACCCATCTGCACACCGTTCATGAAAGCCTTGCTGGTGTCGGCATCGGCCATGTACTTCATGCCCTCGAGTACCTCGTTGATGTCCATCGTCGAGTCCATCATTTTGATCTGCTGGCTCATGCCGCCACCAAAGAGGTCACCAAATACCAGACTCAGCGAGTCCATAGCTTCATTGCTGCCGCCCGTGCCATTGCTCTTGCAACCCACAAAACCGGTCATGAGCAGGCCGGCTACTGCAAATGCTAAAATCTTTTTCATAATAATAAAACCTGTTTTTTAAATTGATTGGAATGTTGTTATAATTGTGTTTATTTCTGTTTCTCGACCTTGATCAGCTCAACATCAAAGATAAGCGTAGAGTTGGGAAGGATGTCTTCGCCAGCGCCTTTTTCACCGTAAGCCAGCTCGCTGGGGATGAACAGGCGGTACTTCGAGCCTTCGCTCATGAGCTGCAGACCCTCGGTCCAGCCGGGAATTACCTTGTTCAAGGGGAAGGTGGCAGGCTCGCCGCGCTCAACGCTGCTGTCAAACACCTTGCCGTCGATCAGCGTGCCGGTGTAGTGTACGGTGACCAGGTCGGTGGGGCCGGGCTTTGCGCCGTTGCCTTCTTTCAGCACCATGTACTGCAGGCCGCTCTCGGTGACCTTGACGCTGTCATTCTTGGCGTTCTCTGCAAGGAACTCACGGCCCAGGGTCAGGTTGTCCTTGATGGGTGCTACCTCTTCGGTGACGGCGTCGTTAGTTGTCTCGACACTTTCGCTTTTCTCTGTATTGTTGCCACAACTGGCCATGCCCGTCATCATCAGGGCAGCCATTACCATTACAAATAATTTCTTCATTGTATCTTGAATTATTGAAGGATTGATGTTCGGGTAATTACTTTTTCTCCACCTTGAGCAACTGCACATCAAAGATGAGCGTGGAGTTAGGCTGGATGGGACCAGTGCCATGGGGGCCATAGGCAAGGTTGGACGGGATGAACAGCCTGTAGGCAGCGCCCTCACGCATCAACTGCAGACCCTCGACCCAACCGGGGATGACCTGACCAACGGCAAAGGTGGCGGGCTCGCCGCGCTCTACACTGCTGTCAAACACGGTGCCGTCGATCAGCTTGCCGGTATAGTGAACGGTGACCACATCGTTGGGACCGGGCTGGAGACCGTCACCCTCTTTGACAACCTGATACTGCAGGCCGCTCTCAGTGACCTTAACGCCTTCGGCGTTTTTGTTCTTCTCCAGGTACTCGCGACCCAGGCGCTCATTCTCTTCGGCGCCCTGCTTCTCGAGGTTGGTGACGAACTCGGTGACAATCTGCTTGGCCTCGTCAAAGCTCATCTTCTGCTCAGCGCCCTCGAAAATAGCGCGGAGACCATCAGCAAAGTCGTTGATATCCAGTTTCTTGATGCCCGAGCCAATGAAGTTTCCACCCATGCTCAAGCCTAATGCGTAACTCAGTTTATCCATTGAAAAATACTCTTTTTTTGAAAAAACGGTGCAAAGATAGTGATTTATGTGATTGTGGTGAGTGTTTTTGGAAAATTTTTGTTATTTTTGCTCTCACATTATTTGACTGAATTCTTTACCAACCCATAAAATAATCAAACAACGACTATGAGCAAGAAGAAATTAGTGATTTCGAGTGGTGCCGGCATCAGTGCCGAGAGCGGTATCAAGACCTTTCGTGACTCGGATGGTCTGTGGGAAAACTATCCCGTGATGGAGGTGGCCAGCCATGAGGGCTATCTGCGCAACCCTGCCCTGATCCACAAGTTTTACAACGAGCGTCGCTTGCAGTTGGTGAATGCCCAGCCCAATGCAGCTCACCTCGGCCTCGTGGAGCTGGAGAAGGACTTTGATGTGAGGGTGATTACCCAGAATGTGGATGACTTGCACGAGCGCGCCGGCAGCACTAATGTGTTGCACCTGCATGGCGAGTTGATGAAAGTGCGCTCGGTAAGGAATGAACGCCTTCTCTACACCTTGCCGTGTGATGATCTGAGTGACAAGGGACTGGAAACCAGCGAGGACACGCGTGACCCGAATGGAGATAAAGTGAGACCTCACATTGTCTTCTTTGGCGAAGCTGTGCCCAACATGGAAGCCGCCGCGCGCTTGGCGCAAGAGGCCGACATCTTTGTCGTTATCGGCACCACGCTAGTGGTTTATCCTGCAGCGGCGCTCATCCAGTATGTGCGTCGCGGTGTGCCCATTTACTACATCGACCCCAATCCCGCTGCTGTCCCCGACTGGGTGACTGTGATTAAAAAGCCCGCCACCCAGGGTGTGGCCGACTTGATAGAGATTCTCAGGAAAGGCTGATAGGCTTTGATAATTCAGTATCATGGAGGCGCCCGCAAGATTTATCTGCGGGCGCCTCCATGATGATTTCAAGCGATGTGTCAGTCTTTGATTCTGATGATTGTGTTCTCGCCGGCACTGATATGTACAATATCTTGGTACAGCAGGCGCTCATTCTTCTGGCGAATCATGACTCGGCGAGTACCTTGTTGGGCGCCGTAACGCATGCCTTGCACCTCGCCGTTCTCGTCAATCTTTGCAGTTGACGCCAGGAAGGTCTTGTTCAACCCGGAGATGTTAACCCACAGGTCATCATACTGCTGGCCCGACTCGCTAACAAACACAAGATACCCGAAGGTCTCTTTGGTCTGGTATTCTTTAGCCAGCTTATAACTTGTGCCGGAGCAGCCGCTCAGCAGCAGGCACACGAGGCAACAGGTCAGTAGCAGAATCTTTTTCATTATCGTTTCTTTATTTGGTGATACCGAATTTTACACGCAGTTTCTCAATCATGTCGAGCGTCATGGCGTCAAGGTCATACTCGGGTTTCCAGTCCCACTCGACGCGGGCACAGGTGTCGTCCAGCTTGTTGGGCCAGCTGTCGGCGATGCTTTGGCGCAACGGATCGACATCATATTCCATTTCAAACTTGGGGATGTACTCCTGAATCTTATGGTAGATGACCTCGGGGTCAAAGCTCATCGACGCGATGTTGAACGAGTTGCGGTGTACCAGGCGCGCAGGGTCTGCCTCCATGATCTCGATGGCGGCGCGCAGGGCGTCGGGCATATACATCATGTCCATCAAGGTGCCCGCGGCGATGGGGCAGATGAACTTCTTGCCCTGGACGGCGCTATAGTAAATATCCACGGCATAGTCGGTCGTTCCGCCGCCCGGAGGGGTGACATAGCTGATTAAGCCAGGGAAGCGCACCGAGCGGGTGTCCACGCCGAACTTGAGCGCATAGTAGTTGCTCAGCAGCTCACCAGTGACCTTGGTCACGCCATACATTGTGCGCGGCTGCTGGATGGTGTCCTGCGGCGTGCCGTCCTTGGGGGCGTTGGGGCCGAAGGAACCGATGCTGCTAGGGGTGAAAACGGCGCATTTCTTCTCGCGCGACACTTCCAGCACATTCATCAGGCCATCGATGCCGATGTGCCAAGCCAGCTGGGGCTTGTTCTCGGCAACGGCGCTCAACAAGGCGGCCAGGTTGTAAATCGTGTCGATGTTGTACTTGTCAACCACGGCAGCAATCTGCTGGGCATTGGTGATGTCAACAATCTCTGAGGGACCACTCTCGGCGAGCTCGCCTTTAGGCTCGGCGCCAGGGATATAACCAGCGACCACATTGCCCGAGTAGATGCCTCTCAACTTCATTGTCAGCTCGGAACCGATTTGTCCCGTCGAGCCGATGATCAGGATATTTTTCATTGCACTGTTTTAATATGTCTTAGGTTTATGTTTCTTATCAAGGCACAAAAATACAACTTTATCAAAAGTGGTGCAAGTCGAGCGCCAAAAAAGTTCACTTAAAAGGGATAAAAATGGTTTCTGCGGCGTTAGATGTGGAGGAGGTTGCGGACTACGAGCCAGATGAAATAGGTGATGATGTAGAAATAGACGACGCGGCGGTCTTCGATAAATGCTTTCAGTTTGCCGCTCCAGCGGTAGTCGGGGGCCACCCACACCACCAGGAATGACAAGAGGTAAGGCACTGAGTAGGCCAAGAAATAGTTGTAACTGATGGCTTCGGCAAACCTGCCGTGGACGAAGGCGTGCACCGCGCGCTGTATTCCGCATCCTGGGCAATCCCAGCCGGTGAGCATCTTGAAAGCGCACTTGGGCATGAGCATGGATTGTGACGGGTTGAACCAGTACAGCACCGCGCCGCAAGTGAACAGGATAACAATCAATATGACGATTCGCTTTATTCTCAAGGTCAATTCTCGGATTTTCGGGTTAGCGCAAAGGTACAATGATTCTCGTTATGTGAATGATTCTATCACGCAAAAATGAAAAATATTTGCTGTGGAGGGTGGCAAGGTTGAGGGATTTTTACTATCTTTGCAGGTTAGAGAAAAAACAG
>JAFZSS010000202.1 GCA_017619255.1 Muribaculaceae bacterium | reverse complement strand
CAGAATCCCGGCTATTGATTTGAAGTGAGGAGTTGTTTATTAGGGTTAAACATGAAAAATGACCGACGAGAATAAATATATCACACGGCTGGAGCAGCACGAGGTCAAGCCCACGGCGTTGCGCATCCTGTTGTTGCGCACGATGATGGCTCACGACGACGCTTTCTCGTTGCAAAGCCTCGAGGATGAGTTGGATACGGTCGATAAGTCCACCATCTACCGCACAATCACCCTGTTCCTGACTCACCATCTCATTCACGCGATCGATGACGGGACAGGCATGTTCAAGTATGCCGTGTGCAGCCCCGATTGTCATTGTGGGGAGGACAATGGCAACATCGACCACATGCATGCCCACTTCAACTGTGAGAAGTGTGGCCGCACTTTCTGTCTGCAGACGACTCAGGTGCCGCTGGTGTCGCTTCCCGGCAATTTTGAGGTACACAGCATTAACTATGTGCTCAAGGGCCTCTGCCCCGAGTGCGCTAAAAGTTAGGATTAACGGCTTTAATGGCATTGAATGGATATGAAGAAAGTAACACGCTGGTTGCGTAACATATTGATATTCTTTTTCGCCTCGACGATCTTGTCGGTGGTGATATTAAAGTATATCCCGGTCTATATCACGCCGCTGATGCTTATTCGTGCTGTCGAGCAGGTGATTGACGGCAAGTCCCCTGTTATCAGTCATGAATGGGTGCCTCTGGAGGACATCAGTCACAACCTGCCTCAAGCGGTGATGTCCAGCGAGGATAATTTGTTCTTGAAACACAGTGGCTTTGACTTGGAGCAGATTCAGAAGGCTCAGATTGAGGCCCAGGAGGGCAAGCGCCAGCGTGGCGCGAGCACCATCAGCCAGCAGACCGCTCGCAATGTCTTCCTATGGCCGCATCGTTCCTGGATTCGTAAGGGCTTAGAAGCATATTTCACCTTCCTGATAGAGGCTATTTGGGGCAAGGAACGCATCATGGAGGTCTACTTGAACTCCATCGAGATGGGTGACGGCATCTATGGTGCCAAGGCCGTGGCGCGTGACAAGTTCAACACATCGCCCGACAAGTTGACCAAGGACCAGTGTGCCTATATCGCGGTCACTTTGCCTAATCCGTTGCAGCGTGATTGTGCCCATCCCACTCCCAAGATGCGCAAGATGCACAACACCGTGCTAAAGCGCATGAATCAGATAGACCAATTTCCCAAGGATGTGTGTGCGAAATAAAGAATTTAGTCTGAAACATTAAGAATATGAAAAAGTTATTATTTTGTTTCTTTGCGTTGATTTTAGCATTGGGTTCATGTCAGGCAAAGAGTAGCAAGGATGCCGTAGTCCGTGACAAGACGGTGGCGAACATAGGGTCAGAGTCTGATGAATTGGTGAATCGTGTAAGGGACATTTATGCGACAGTGTTCAGTGGTTATCTGCTTGCTGATTCGTTGCGCAATATCGGTCAGTATGAGGTTTTTCCTACACCGGAGAGTCTGGATGCGCTGAACGCCAAGTTTCTAACCCCTGAGTTGAATGGCCTGTTCCGTCAGGTAAATGAAATCGACAGTAAGTACCATAGTGACGAGATCGGTTTTTTTGATGCCGATTATTGGATTATGGGCCAGGACTGGGATTCCAATCTGCGTGTCAGTGATGTGAAAGTGCAGGAGATTAACGGTGACGAGGCGTGGGTCAGGCTGCTGGTTCATAATTTCGATAATGTCACACCCTTGCTCTTACAGATGCATCGCTGTGACGGCACATGGCTGATAGACAGCTTCGTTGATCCTGATGGCCTCTTTGACATGAAAATGGATTTGCAGGAATACATCTACAACGAGACGAAGAAAAAGTATTGATTTAGGATAGGATTATGGTGTGCATGGCGATTGTTGTCGCTTCGATTATTTAGCGGCAACAATGAGAGTGTGCGATGTCAACGCTACAGAGGATTTGATTTAAAAGCTTGGATTGTTTTCATAAGAATCCCCACGATGCACGGGTCTATAGACTCAGCGCATCGTGGGGATGTTTTTTTATGCAGCAGTCTGCGATATTACTGAAAATGGTAGGTTTTCGTCACTTGTCAGCAATCTCTTGAAGTTTGCTCAGGAATGTGATGCGTCCGCCCTGCAGCAGGTTGATGGCGCGGGGAACGATGTCACCCAACTCGGGCGTAGTGTCGGCGAGAATCTCAAAAGCGACCCAAACGCTCTTTTCAGTCTTGCCGTCCTCGTCCTCAAGGTCCATGGTGTAGAGTTTCACGACCTTAATTGTGGAATTGACTTCGTTCATGACCTGCAAGATTGTGTCTTCGTTGTCTTCGGTGACTTCGAAGATGGCGGGCATCATGAGGCGAAAATACTGCTCGTCCTCCTCATCCTTGAAATAGAGGAAATTGAAACCTTCGTTCTTAAAAGCGATGCCGAATGGCGTCTCGTGGGGGCGGAAGCCTTCCTCGGCAAGGTAGTTCATCATTAATTTGTTGAGATCCATATTATTCTTGTTTAGCGTTTAGAATTACTTGTTTGTGGTGTTGAAGCCCACATGGGGCAGGGCGTTAGTGCGCTGGATGCCTTCCATCTGGTCTTTCATGTTCTCGTATTCCTTAAGCAGCTCTTGATTGACCGAGGGCTTAATGCCCTCAAGGGTCTTGAGCAGCAGCTCTTGTGTGATGTGCTCGCGGTTGAAGGCGGCGATGGTTGCAGCCTCATTAACAATATAGGCGATGTCGCTGGCTACATATCCGTCGGATTTGGCCGCCAGGACATCGCTGTCGATTTCGTCACAGGGGCGGTCTTTGAGGTAGAGCTCAAACATGAGTTTGCGTGCCGTGGTGTCGGGCATGGGCACATATACCTGCTTGTCGATGCGGCCCGTGCGCAGCACGGCGGGGTCAACCTTGTCGGGCCTGTTGCTGGTGGCGATGACAAAGATGCCTCGCTTGGCGCAATTGTTCAGTTGTGAGAGGAATTCGTTGACCTCGCCAGCCTGGTTGTTGTCGGAACCGGAACCAGTGCGGTTGGGGACGAAGGCGTCAAACTCGTCAAAGCATAACACCGTGGGGGCGTTCTCTTCGGCTTTCTTGAACAGGTCGGCGATTTTACCCTGAGAACCATGGACATAGATGGAGCCGAGATCGCTGGCCTTGACAAGGATGAAGTTGAAACCCGTCTCCTCGGCAAATTTCTCGGCAAAGAAACTCTTGCCGCATCCCGGCGGTCCGTACAGCAGCATGCCGTTGGGCGGGGTCAGTTTATACTTTTCAGCAAGTTCCTTGTCTTGGAGGATGAGGATGACGCGTTTGCGGAGCATTTCCTTGAGCTCATCCATACCTGCAATATCGGCAAATCCATTGCCGCCGCCACGCTTGATTTCCACATTGGCACTGGTCATCGGGTCAGCAGCCCTGGTGGAACCTCCACGATGTGAATTTGCCTCATCCTCTGTCTGTTCTTCCTGCTCACGGATGCGTTGAGCCTGTCGTGCCGCAATCTGTTTGCGCAACTCTTCGGCTTCTTCTCCGTCCTCGTCGTCGACAAGCAGCTCAATCAGTTCATCGACGCTGGCTAAGCGGTCATTGTAGGCCAATGCCATTCCGGCCTGAATGATGGTTTTGAGTTTCTCGTCCTCGATGTCCTTGACATCGATTTCTCCTTGTTCCTTACGAGCCTTCTGCACAAGGCGTATTTTTTCCTTGCGTGACATTCCTTGCGAGAATTCCACATCCCATGGCTCACGACCGGTGAGCATCTTGTAGAACACTGCAGTAGCGGCAAAGATGTCGTTGAGTTCGTCATATTTGCCCATGAAGGACTGTCCGCTGGCGTAACGCGGGTCCAAGTCGGCCGTGTCAAACGGCGCATTCCCCATGAAACAGGGAGAAATGTGTCCCAAGTCGATGAGTTCGGCAACGCCACCGGTCTTGCTGCTGAGCATGACATTGGTGGGGTTGATGTCGTTATGAAGGAGCACGCCTGGTTGTTCATGGAGATATTGCAGTCCCTGAAGCATCTCCAGAAAGATTTTCACTGCTGTCTCTCGGTCAAGTTTTCCCTCGCGTTGTAGCATCTCACTCAGCAACTCTCCGCTGAAATAAGTGGCAATCAGGTAGGGGCATTCACCGGTCTTGTCGTTGTACTTGCCGTCGGCGATGTAGCTCACAATGTTCTTGTGGCTGAGCTGTCGGCATGTGGCTATTTCGGTGACCTCTCCTCCCTCGATGAGCTTGTCGGGGGTGTTCTTGAGACGGTAGATTTTCATGAAATAGGGATTGCCGCTCTCGTCCTCTACACGATAACTCTCAACATAGGGGTTTTCCTTGATGAGGTAAACCACATTCCACTTGCCGTCGATGATTTGTCCTTTTTTGAGTATCATATGTTTAGTATTTATTGCTAGTCGTTAGTATCTAAATCATTGCTAATCTCTAATTCCTCGTTGCTGTCAGCAAGGGCTTTTCTCTTGAAGAAGAGACGCCTGATAAGCACATGGGTGCGGTTGAGCACGAGCAGGGCCAGCAGTGCTGCCAAATAGGCCAATTGCAGCTTGGTCAGTATCTTGTCACTGTCCAGGCCCATCGCCGCGAACTCCGCGGGTTGCTCCACGCTACTGAGTGACGAGAGCGTACGCTTCCAGATGATGACACCGTCCTGCAGATAGACCAATGCGGGATTGCCGCGGGCAACCATCTTCAGCTCGCTGTCATCCATGTTGTAGATAGGATAAGAGGCCATGGAAATGTCTTTCCATCGCTCGATTTCCTCTTCGGCGGCGGGCGTGAGACCGACGAAATTGACATCGGCTACCGTTGCGGCATCGTAAAACTCATTGATGGCATAGGAGTTGACCAGGCCCACCTGTGGCAGGTCCGGCATGAGCAGCAACAGTGTGTTCCGTTGCTCGGTAAGCACATCAATGGCAATGTTGTTACCCTCATCATCAAGGATGGCGATGCTGCCTCCTGCTGGTTTCTGTATGATGACTTTGCCCTGTGGGCGGTTAGCGTGGAAGCGGGTGACATATTCCCAGCCGTCATCCTCATCGGGGATGTTGTCTATGGTGAATTGCTCTTCCTTGCCGTCCTTGCTGTAAATAAAGATGAATTCATCTTCGCTGGCCTTCTCATCATCATCGATTTCGGAGGATACCAGCCGAGTGCCGACGGGGTAGGGGCGGTAATCAATGAGCGGCTGTTGGAAATAACCGTAATAGGCCACAGCCATCACAAAGGCGAATGACAACGCCATAACTATCCACTGCACGGCGGGGCCATAGACACCAGGTAGTGATTTGTTGAACATCAGCAGGTAGATGATGCCCAACAGCAACAACAGGTTTTTAAAGAATGTGGCCCAATTGCTCAGGTGCAGCGCGTCGCCAAAACATCCGCAGTCAGGCACGACGCCTGTGACAGCGAGCCATAGCGTGAGCGGTGTCAACACCAGCAACAGTGCCAGTGCAACAATGGGTGCGCTGCGGCGATAGGCACCAAGGGCGATAGCGATACCCAACATGAACTCGAGGGCGGCAAGCGCCACGGCGATGAAAAAGGCTGCTGGCAACCATTGTCCCATCCCCAGTGCTGTCAGATAATCGGTGATTTTGTAGCCGGTGCCCCACGGGTCAACACCCTTGGTGAATCCCGAGAAGATGAACACGCCGCCCACAACGAGACGCATGAGCACCGTCAACAGACGGCACCATTTCTCATGTTTAACAGCGTTGATCAGGGCTTTCAGGGTCATTCTTTAATCGTCAGTATTTAGTCGTTGGTTTTCAGGCTTGAAGCGTTTCATTGTGCTTGATGAGCGCGAACACGCTGTAGTTAATCATGTCCTGATAGTTGGCGTCAATGCCCTCGCTTACAAGAGTGGCGCCATCGTGGTTCTCAATTTCCTTAGTGCGCTGGACCTTGGTCAGGATCAGGTCGGTATAGCTCGAGATGCGCATATCGCGCCAGGCCTCGCCATAGTCGGTGTTCTTGGCAATCATCAGTGCCTTGGTTTCGGCGATGAGTTTGTCATACAGCTGCAGGGCGTGTTCGGCGGTGATATCAACGATGTCGCTGTATCCCAGTTTGAGTTGGATGAGCCCAATGATGCCATAATTGATGATGCCCACGAACTCGGGCCAGATGCCTTCACCCACTTTGGTCTCGCCGTTGAGTTCAAGGGTGCGAATGCGTTTTGCCTTAATGAAAATCTGGTCGGTCACCGAGCGTGGCCTGAGGATGCGCCACGAGGGACCATAGTCCTTCATCTTGTTAATGAACAATTCGCGGCATTGGGCGATGACTTCGTCATATTGTTTGCTTGTGTTCTGCATTTTGAGTCTCGAATGTTATTTTTAACTTGCGAAGTTACTGCTTTTTCTGCATGTTGGCAATAATTGGCCGGTTTTTTAGGATTTTTAATTATCCACCCAAGTGAAGAAAGTCATGGTTGATTATATCAATAAAAGTTAATCTTCTGGGTCCAATTGCATGAAATACGGTAAAAAATCACAATATGTCAGCATGGATGGGTGATTTCATGTAATTTTTTTGTAAATTTGGCGTTCACTAAAAAAGGTTGTGCAGGAAAATCTCAATTATATTTGGTATTTCACCCGATTAGCATTACCTTTGCCGTTTAAAAGTTAAGACCACACGATTTTTATTACAAGCACCAATGAAGTCAGACAGTTTAGTAATTATTCCTACTTATAATGAGAAGGAAAACATCAGGGCCATCATCGCTGCCGTGCTCAATGTCAATGAGCACCAGTTCGATGTGCTCATTGTCGATGACAATTCTCCTGATGGAACTGGCGCAATCGTGGAGTCGATCATCGCAGAGCAGCCAGAGCGTGTTCATATCCTGAAGCGTGAAGGCAAGCAGGGGTTGGGCACAGCCTATATTGCCGGCTTCAAGTGGGCGCTCGAGCGTGATTATGGGTACATTATCGAGATGGATGCCGATTTCTCGCATCCCGTCGACAAGTTGCCCGAGCTGCAAAATACCTGTGCCAGTGGGGCTGCCGATGTGTCGGTGGGTTCGCGTTACATATCGGGTGTGAATGTCGTGAACTGGCCCATGGGCAGGATGCTGATGAGCTATTACGCGTCGGCCTATGTGCGCTTGATCACGGGCATGAATGTGAAGGATGCGACGGCTGGTTTCGTTTGCTATAAGCGCGAGGTGCTCCAGGCGATTGACCTGGATGCTATCGAGTTCAAGGGGTATGCTTTCCAGATTGAAATGAAATTCACCGCCCATCGCTTAGGTTTTGTGATTAAGGAGGTCCCCATCGTTTTTGTGAACCGTGTGTTGGGAACGAGCAAGATGAACAGCAGTATCTTCTTTGAGGCACTGTGGGGTGTAATCAAGCTGCGTTGGGATTCGATTTTCAATAAGAAACGCTTTACACGCCGTCCGCAGCCCAAACAGCTCACGACATAAGTTAAGGATATGTGACGGATTTGATACAAACAGCATGTTTGAAGCAAGTCCGTTTTTTTTGGCATGGTAATTGCATCAACTTGATGTGTTTCATTGAGAAAGAATTTTAAACTACCTGATGGCTAAAAAGAAGAGACAAGATACTGGATTGACTGCCGAGCAAGTGATTGCTAGCCGGCAGCGATATGGGTCCAACATCATTACGCCGCCTGAGCATGAACCGTTATGGCGGCAATTCGTTAAGAAATTTAATGACCCGCTCATTAAGATACTGCTGGTGGCATTAATGCTGTCAGTGGGTTTGTCCCTATATGAATATTTCGGCTTGGGCATGGGGCTCGCTATCTTCTTTGAGCCTCTGGGTGTTTTCCTGGCGATTGTGCTGGCCACTCTGGTAGGCTTCCTGGTCGAGGTCAATGCCAATAAGAAATTCCGTCTGCTTAATCAGACCGATGATAGTGTCAAGGTCAAGGTTCTGCGCTCGGGTCACATCACTCAGGTGCCTCGCCACGACATTGTAGTGGGCGATATCGTCATTTTGGACACGGGAGAAAAAGTACCGGCCGACGGAACTGTTATTGAGAGTTTTACCTTGACTGTTGATGAGAGTTCCTTCACTGGCGAGCCTTCGTCTTGGAAGACCCACGAGACAGGCATTTCCAGTCAGGAAGCCACCTATCCCGTCAACCAATTGCTGCGTGGCAGTACTGTCCTGGAAGGCAATGCTGTGATGCGGGTTGAGCGCGTGGGTGATCAGACTGAATATGGTAAGATCTACCGCGATGCTCAGATTGATAATAATATCAAAACCCCGTTGACCCAGCAGCTTGACCGTTTGGGCCGCGTGATATCCTACGGCAGTTATGTCATGGCGGGTTTGCTGGTGTTGGGCCGTCTGATAGAATTCTTTATTTCGACTCCAGAGAGTGCCGTGGAAACGGCTCAGTATTTCATTGAGACGGTAATGCTGGCCGTCACCCTCATCGTTGTGTCGGTGCCCGAGGGGCTGCCCATGAGTGTCACCCTGTCGCTGGCATTGAGCATGCGCAAAATGCTGAAGCACAACAACCTGGTGCGCCGCATGCACGCTTGTGAGACTATGGGAGCCGCTACCGTTATCTGTACTGATAAGACCGGCACACTGACGCAGAACAAGATGCAGGTCTATCAGGCACATTTTTATGGCATGGCCGACAGCGGCACGCTCGGTGACGATGATATAGGCACGATTGTGGGCGAGAGCATCGCCTGCAACAGCACTGCTTTCCTTGACGATAGCAATCCCGATGAGGTCGTGGCGCTGGGCAATCCCACCGAGGGAGCCTTGTTGCTGTGGCTCCGTGACGCCGGCGTGGACTATATGTCACTGCGTGACAACAGCGAGCCTTTGGCTCAGATGCCTTTCTCGACGATGACCAAGTATATGGCCACGGTCATTGACAGCGCCATCGGCCAGCGTCTGTTGTTGGTGAAGGGCGCTCCCGAGATTGTGATGGGCCTGTGCCAAGATGCTTTGGGTGATGTGCCATCTGAAAAGGTGGCCGACGAACTCGCTGTATATCAATCCAAGGCAATGCGCACTCTGGCATTCGCATTTTGCGTTTTGCCAGCCGATGCCAAGCCGACTGATGTCGTAGCGCGCTTGAAGGCAGGAGATGTTCCTGCCTTGACATTCGTGGGTATCGTCGCTATCAGCGACCCTGTGCGTTCGGATGTACCGGCCGCTATTACCGACTGCCGCAATGCCGGTGTGAAGGTGAAGATTGTGACTGGAGATACTGGCCCCACTGCCCGTGAAATCGGGCGACAGGTAGGTCTGTGGACTGATGCCGACGGTGATGACGCCATCATCAACGGTCCCGATTTTGCTGCATTGAGCGATGATGAGGCTGCCCAACGCGCTGCATCTATCAAAATCATGGCGCGTGCCCGTCCTGATGACAAGGCGCGCCTCGTGCGCCTGCTGCAGCAGCAGGGAGAAGTCGTTGCTGTGACAGGCGATGGCACTAACGACGCGCCCGCTCTCAACGCTGCCCAGGTGGGTATGTCGATGGGCGACGGCACCGCTGTTGCCAAGGAGGCGAGCGACATCACTATCCTCGACAATTCCTTTGCCAGTATCAACAAGGCCGTGCTGTGGGGCCGTTCGCTCTATAGCAACATCCAGCGTTTCATCCTCTTCCAGCTGGCCGTCAATGTGTGCGCCTGCCTGGTGGTGGCCATTTGCTCGTTTTTCAGCAAGCAACCTGCTCTCACGGTGACTCAGATGTTGTGGGTGAACCTCATCATGGACACTTTCGCAGCATTGGCTCTGGCCTCGTTGCCGCCTAACAGTGTGCTCATGCGCCGCAAACCGCGCGATTCCCACGCGAGCATCATCACCCAGACAATGATGCGTTTCATCCTCATCAGCGGCATGGTGTTTGCCGTGCTGATGATAGGCCTGTACTATTATTTTGTGCGAGAAGCCAATGGCGGGCCGGTGTTCATGCGAGGCATCAATCCCAATATCAATCCCCAGGAGATGGGTGTGTTCTTCAGCGTGTTTGTGTTCCTGCAGTTCTGGAACATGCTGAACGCCAGGTCGTTTGAGACAGGTAAATGGGCTTTCAACAACATGGAGGACAGCAAGGTCTTCTGGTGCGTGGCTGCGGTGATTTTTGTGGGTCAGATTGTACTGGTTCAGTTCTTCTCGCCGCTGTTCAATTGCGCTCCACTCGATTTCAAGACTTGGCTCTATATCATTCTGGGCACTTCGCCTGTATTCTTAATTGGGCAGACCATCATGTGGATAAAAAATAAGTCCATTAGCCGTTAATTCATAAATATCATTAAAATGTTTGGCGGTTTCAAATAAATAGGTTTACCTTTGCGACATCTATAAGATGATGAAACTATATTTAATCAATTAATATTTAGCACTATGAAGAAGACCTTACTTTCAACTTTTGCGATGTTCCTTGCATGTTTTGGCGTTGCCAATGCCGGTATCGAGATGACCGCAGTCAGCGTTGAACAGCCCGCTAACGACACGCTCTTGTTCGCGTTGCCGGTTGATTTGAATGTCTATCAGGATATTCAGAATTACATTGTCAGCGATAATGGCGCTGTAAGTCGTTTCATGAAATTTCAACCTGAGTATCTCGTGACCGCTCAGGACTTTACCAAGGGTGACACCGAGAAGGGTACGGCTACTTTGCCCAATAATGCTAAGGTCATTGGCTTGGGCCTTGACGGATATGATATGGGCAGCCAAATCACCTCTAAGGGTGTGTTCTTGGAGACTACGGCATGGTGTCGCAATATTCCTGTCACCACGGTGGAACTTGATTACCTTGATATGTTTGACGGTTACAGGTCCCATTTCCCGCAGGGTCAACTCTTGACCGATACCATTACTTACCACGGTTATCAGGGATGGCCTGGTTTCCCCGGTTTTATCAACACCTTTGATCTTGAAGCTACCGCCGAGAATCCTTGTACAATTGTCGATATCCCCTTTGGCAATCCCGATGACCCCCATATGCCTTTCTGGTATACTGGTGAGAACATCTACCTCACATTGTGGATGTGCAACGACTATGACGCTAACATGAAGTATCGTTACATGGCCTTCGATGATGCTGAGGCCGAGATTGCCAGCCTGATGCGCTCGAGCAATTTCTGCTTCAACTCGACCTGGGTGAATGATTATCCCCAAATGCCTTATGAGTTGCCCACTCACCGTCTGCCCGCATTCCGCACTCCTTATTACACCAACGATGTGCGTGTTTCTATCGAGGGTTATGACACTGAGTTCGAGCTCAAGGATGAGGATGGCAATGTGATGACCCCCGCCGAGGACGGTAACTTCTATTGCTTGGATCACACCAAGACCTATACCGTTTTTGTCAATGGCACAGAGCGCGGTTCTTTCACCTTCGACGACATCTACAAGGATGTGGATTTGTTGATCCAAAACTGGACTGCCGTGGATGAGCTGGATGCTGCCAAGACAGTCAGCAGCGTGGTTTACTACAACCTGGCTGGTCAGCAGAGCGCACAGCCCGTTGATGGTGTGAACATCATTGTTACCACCTACAGCGACGGTACCCGTACCACCGCTAAGGTCATCAAGTGATAAGCTGTTAGCATTTAGTATTTAACTTAAAAAGACTTCAATGAGTCGTCGCCCGTTGGGTAAGGCGACTCATTTTTTTTCAATGGAAAATAAGCCAGAAGGGACGGTAGCTCTGGTGCATTTGTTTGAATGGGAAGAATTGACTGACTTTCCCTGCTGGTACTTCGCCTCGGGATAAAAAACAAAAAACTTGCTTTTCGTTTTGTTCTCCGCTCGGGTTTGATAAATTCCTCTCGTTCATCAAAACCCATATTAGTAATATTGGTTTTGAGTTCGCTTAATCGGAATTTTGCGCTATGTTGCCTTCGGCGAAGATAGGCTTCGCCTCGGGATAAAAAACAAAAAACTATGTTTTTCGTTTTGTTCTCCGCTCGGCTTGCGCTATCTTTGCCAGCAGAACACTAATCAATAAAATGATATGATGAAGACGAGATTTAAGTGTCCCGTTATCTTGCGTTTGCTTTTGTTGCTGGCGCTTGCCGCGGGCTGTGGTGTGGCGATGGCTGCCCCAGTACCACAGGCGCAGGAGAGCACAGAGCAGGTCGTGGTGAAGGGACAGGTGCTTGACGAGAACGGCGAACCCCTTATTGGGGCGAGCGTGAGAGTCATTGGCGCTAATGTAGGCATCGCGACCGACATCGACGGCCGTTTCATGATGAAAGCACCACGGGATGCAATCCTCAGGGTGAGTTGTGTGGGCTACAACACGCGCGAGGTGCGTGTTGACGGTAGTGATTTGACCATCATAGAGGAGCCAGCGTCTGCCATAGAGGAGCCAGCGTCCGCTTATGATTTAAGTGAGGTCGTTGTGACCGCCTTGGGTATCAAGAAAGAGGCAAAGTCGCTGTCCTATAATGTGCAGCAACTGAATAGCGACGCTTTGATGACCGTACAGGATGCTAACTTCGTCAACTCACTCAATGGCAAGGTCGCCGGTGTGACCATCAACAGCAGCGCGGCGGGCGCTGGCGGCAGCAGCCGCGTGGTGATGCGCGGAGCCAAGTCCATCAACGGCAACAATAATGTGCTCTATGTCGTTGACGGCATCCCCATGCAGAACCTGAGCAGCGAGCAGCCCGAGGGTATCTTTGCTGGTGCAGGCCAGACGGGTGACGCCACCAGCAACATCAACCCCGATGACATCGAAAGCATCAGCGCCTTGACCGGCCCCTCGGCGGCGGCCCTCTACGGTGCCAATGCCGCCAACGGTGTCATCATCATCACCACCAAGCGCGGGCGCGCGGGCAGGGTAGATGTGACCTACAACGGCAGTTTCCAGTTCTCCAAGCCCTTTGTGTTGCCGCGCTTCCAGAACCAGTACGGACCGAGCGAGACTGGCAGTTACTTCAGTTGGGGTGAGCGGCTGGCAACCCCAAGCAGTTACAACCCCGCCGACTTCTTTCAGACGGGCACCAGCATCGCCAACTCGGTGAGCCTGAGTGCTGGCACCGATAAGAACCAGACCTATCTCTCACTCGGTGCCACCAACGCACAGGGCATTATCCACAGCAACAATTATGACCGTTATAATGTGAGTGTGCGCAATACCACCAACTTTCTTGACGACCGCATGACGCTTGACCTGGGCTACATGCTCACCGCTGTCAAGGAGCAGAATATGATCAGTCAGGGCCAATACCACAATCCGCTGGTGCCTGTCTATCTGTTCCCTGCCGGGGACGACTTCTCCAAGTTGGGCTATTTTGAGCGTTACGACACGGGCCGTAACTTCCCCGTGCAGTATTGGCCCTACAACTATGACATCTCGATGGAAAATCCCTATTGGGAAACCGAGCGCGAGCGCTTTGTCAATCACAAGGAGCGCCACCAGGCGACTGTTTCGCTCAACTGGCGCATCACCCCGTGGCTTGATATCACGGGCCGTGTGAAGTATGACAAGAGCAGTGACAAGTATGAGGAGAAGTTCTTTGCTTCGACAAACACGCTCTACGCTTCCAAATACGGCCACTACGGGTTGCGCAATGTCAGCAACCGCCAGCTGTATGCCGAGGCCTTCGCCAAGTTCAACAAGTACTTTTATGTTGCCGATGGCCACTTGAGTTTGAGCGGTGTGCTGGGCACGAGTTTTGACCAGCGTGATAATAGCATTGAGGGCTTCAGTGGCCACTTGAAGGGTACCGCCAACAAGTTCACCCTGGCTAATGTAGAGACTTCCAACTCGACTTTCAAGCCCGTTCAGAGCGGCTACCGCACCCAGTTGCAGAGCGTATATGCCACTGCCCAGGTGGGCGGTCACAGTATGGTCTATCTGGATGTCACCGCCCGCAACGATTGGTCGAGCAAACTCGAGAAGAGTTACTTCTACTGGTCGGCAGGTCTTTCTTGGATATGGACCGAAGCGTTGAAAGAGACGGACATTACAATTGATTGGCTTGATTTCTTCAAGACCCGCATTGGCTACTCCCAGGTGGGTAACGAACCTAACGAACCTTTCCTGACGCGTGAGACCTACGCCATCAATCCCTCGACGGGGCTGGCCGAGACCTCGACGCGTATGCTCACCGACCTCAAGCCCGAGCGCACTGACTCGTGGGAGGCGGGTTTCGACTTGTATATGTTCCGCAACCGCCTGAAAGTAAATGCTACACTATATCAGTCCAGCACGCGCAATCAGTTCTTCTTTCCCGCGCTGCCCGCCTCGTCGGGTTACACCAGTGCCGTCGTCAATGGCGGTCGTGTGGATAACGAGGGTGTCGAACTCACTGCGCGTTATACCCAGCCACTGGGCCCAGTGACCTGGGAAACTTATTTGACCTGGACGCTCAACCGCAACAAGGTCAAGGAACTGCTCAGAGAGTGGCGCAACCCCATCGACGGCGAGGTGTATAACCTTGACGAACTCTACATGGGCGGCACCTCGGGCTACCAGATTAGGCTCACCGAGGGTGGCACCCTGAGCGATGTGTATGTCTCCACGCTCAAGACCGACGAGCACGGCGCCATCTATGTCAACCCCGAGCGCCAGACCGTCGAGGCCAATCCCAACAACAATGCCTATTATATCTATGCCGGGCAAGCAGCGCCACGCTACAACCTCTCGTGGGGCAACACCTTGTCGTACAGTGGCATTACCGCTTCGGTGCTGTTAGCCTACCGCAACGGCGGCATCGTCGTGAGCGAGACCCAGGCCATTCTGGACTACTACGGAGCCAGTGAGGCCACCCAGAACGCCCGTAACGACGGTGGTGTGGTCATCAACGGCAAGAAAATTAACGCCCAGGGTTATTACCAGACCGTGGGCAATCCCAACGGCACGGTGGACTCCCGTTATGTTTATAGCGCGACCAACCTGCGTCTGGCTGAGTTGAGCATCGGCTATGATGTGCCGGTTCACCGCTGGCTCAAGTGGGTCAAGGGCCTGAATGTCGCCTTTGTGGCCCACAACCTGTGCATGCTGTATAACAAGGCACCCTATGACCCCGAGGCGACCTCCAACACAGGTACCTATTATCAGGGCATCGACTACTTCATGCAGCCTAGCCTGCGGTCGATGGGATTTAATGTGAAACTCAAATTTTAGTGCAAGCCGAACGCCATGAAGTTTACTTCAATGGCTGAGGCGCAGCCAAAATTATCTAAATTCTGATGCGGCAATGAAGACAAGAATCCTATTATATATGAGTGCGGCACTGCTGATAGCAGCAGGATGCACCAAGTCGTTTGATGATATCAACACCAACCAGCATGAACTCACCGATGAG
Organism: Muribaculaceae bacterium; assembly: GCA_017619255.1. Lineage (GTDB taxonomy): Bacteria > Bacteroidota > Bacteroidia > Bacteroidales > Muribaculaceae > Sodaliphilus. The sequence goes on along the minus strand of JAFZSS010000202.1, from coordinate 2,218 downwards.
GAACTCGCCAACGACTACCAGAATGTAGGCGCCTTCTTCTCGCAGATGGTATCCAGGGTCGTGTTGTTTGACGACGGGTCGGGCAACTGCCTCTCGTCGGACTATCAGGTGGCGCAGGGCCTGAGTGCCGACGCCTTCTCGGGCTACTTGGCCCCGACAGGCACTTGGAGAAACGGCGTGCACAATGGCTCCTACAGCTTTGTGAGCGGCTGGTATGACCAGTTGTTCACTCGCGCCTTCAGCGAGGTGATGCCCGCATGGCAGCGCGTCACTCGCGTTGCGGATGAGATGGGCCAGCCCGCTGTCGCCGCGCTCGCTACCATCGTTAAGGTGGAGGCGCTGCACCGTGTGACCGACATGTACGGCCCGATTCCCTATCTGCACTTTGGCAGCGGTACGCTGGGCACGGCCTATGACCGCCAGCAGGAAGTGTACGCTAAGTTTTTTGAGGAACTGGATGAGGCCATCGATATTCTCACGCCGTTGGCCGAGTCGGGCGGGACGCTCTTGCCCGACTACGATAATGTCTTTGAGGGTAATGTCGCTCGCTGGGTGAAGTTTGCTAACACCTTGCGCTTGCGCCTGGCGCTGCGTGTGGTTTATGCCGACCCCGCGTTGGCGCAGCAGGAGGCCGAGAAGTCGGCGGCTTGTTCTGTGGGCTTTATCGAGACGGCGGCCGACCGCGCCCAGCTGCTGCACGGGCGTCTGACCTATTTCCACCCGAACTATGACATCGCCTACAACTTCAATGCGGGCGAGGTGCGCATGGGCGCGACGATGGACTGCTACATGAATGGCTACAGTGATCCGCGTCTGGCCTCCTACTTCGTTCCCGCCAGCAGCGACAATAAGTACCATGGTGTGCGCCTGGGTGTTCACAACATGAATCCTACGCGCTATGCCGGTATCTATGTCTCTAACCTGAACATCGATCGTGCCACCACGCCCATCGTGTGGATGACGGCTGCCGAGGGTTACTTCCTGCGTGCCGAGGCCGCATTGCGCGGCTGGAATATGGGTGGCACAGCCAAGTCTTTCTATGAGGCTGGCATCCGTGCTTCCTTCAGCGAGAACAGTGTGAGCGGCGAGGATGCCTATATGACCAACACAGCGCTGAAACCCACTCGATATGTGGACCGTACAAACGGCGGGAATGGCATCGCAGCACCCAGCGATATTACCATCGCCTGGGATGATGAGGCTGATTTCGAGACCAATCTGGAACGCATCATCACCCAGAAGTGGATTGCCATGTACCCCGATGGCTGCGAGGGGTGGGCGGAATTCCGCCGCACAGGCTATCCACGCCTACTGCCCGTCGTAAACAACGACAGCCAGGGTTTGATTGACACTAATATCCAGGTGCGTCGCTGTCCCTTCCCCGTGCAGGAATACAATACCAACGAGGCCGCTGTGCAAGCCGCTATTCAGTTGCTGGATAGCGAGGCCCTGGGCGGGGGTCAGGACAATGGAGGCACCCGCCTGTGGTGGGACAGGAAAGAGTTAGGAGTTAGGAATTATGAAATTGTCAAGATATATTTCAATTGCAGCATTGCTGGCGCTATTTCTTGGTGCTTGTGACACGGAGCCCGAGGCGATTGACTTGCAACCATTGAAGGAGTACAGCGAGGCGTATTACAAGGCCTTGCGCGAGTATAAGGCGAGCAGTCACGAGATTTGCTATGTCTATTATGCCGACTGGGCTCCCATCGAGGGCGCCAGCGGTTACAAGGATCCCGCCTCGTGGGGCGAACGCATCATCGGCCTGCCCGACAGCATCGACATCGTGAACCTGTGGATGGGCATCCCGACGCCTGAGACGCACCCCGTCGCCTATCAGGACATGATTGAGACGCGCGACAAAAAGGGCACCCGTTTTGTGTTCCATGCCGATGCGTCGAACTACAACCACCGTTTCACCATTGACGGCCGCTTCTATGACCTCTCGAGCGACCGCAGCGAGGAGGCCATCCGCGCCTATGCCCGCTGGGTGTGCGACACGGTCATCGAGACGGGCCTTGATGGTGCTGACTTCGACTACGAGGGTTGGAATGCCCAGCACCTGACTTGGGCCATCGAGGAATGTGACAAGATCTTTGGCCCCAACGGTGCCCATCCCGACAAATTGGTCATCGTGGACTACTTCTCGGTGTCACCGCCGACGGCTTGTGATCCGTGCGTGGACTACTATGTCAAGCAGGCTTACAGCCAGCAGGGT